>JAITGR010000111.1 GCA_031280455.1 Spirochaetaceae bacterium | reverse complement strand
GCCATCTTCACAAAACAGGGCTGTTTCTTCCCGTTCAGCGATACCCCCACAATAACCTGCCGCTTTTCCGTCCCCCGCCCCCGTTTTCCGCCGCTTTTCGGGCTTCCAAAGTACGAATCATCCACTTCAACCAGCCCCGCAAGCCGATACTTCGCGTCCCGTTCTCCCATTGCCTTCCGTATCTTGTGCGGCATCGTCCATGCCGTCGTGTAGCATACGTCCAGTTCCCCCTTCAAGCGCAGCGCCGATATTCCCCGCTTGTCCCGGGAGGCAAGATATATCGCCCAAAACCATTTCACTAACGGCGTATGGGTGCCGCGCATCACCGTTCCCGCGGTTATCGATACCTGCCGGCGGCAGTGCCGGCATTGATAGAGTTCCCGTTTGGTGTGGAAGTAATACTCTGTATGCCCGCACTTCGGACAAATGAACCCATGCGGCCAGCGTATTGCGAATGAACTACCGCAGGGCAGATCCCTGCGGTATCAGGGCCTTTTCTGCTTTCAAGTGATTTTTATATTCCCGGATTCCCAAAAAAATTTTAGGCACTATGGCACATAACCGGTTGTTTTCCGAACAACGCTAATGCTAATAATGGCTCTAATGCGGTATGACCCTCATTATTGGGGGCGGTTAAACAGTGATTTCACCCGCCGCTATTTTTGCGCGCAGCTTGGCGAGGTATTCGTCTACACGCGCTCTCTCGATTTTGTCGTCTTCAATATCGCGGTTAAAATCAATCCTGCCGTCCGCGTGGATAACAGGCTCTATATCGCCTTGTTCAACAAGCGTGTCCCTCAAATATCTGGCGTAGCTTATATCTAAAGCCCCGCCGTCTGCGGTTCTATATATCAAATCTCCGTCATTATCTTCAATGCGGATAATGCCCCCTTTTTTTCGATAGCGTCTTCATGCCCTTTGTATTCATCTTCTTCGTCTCTCTCAGTGCCCCATATTTTCCGTGCGAGAAAGACAAATTCTATTTCCATGTTATTCATTATTGCGCTTCCACTACGCCCTCTGCCTCATAGCCAGCGCCGCGTAAAAATGCCGCCAGCCGTGAAACACGACGCGCCGCGCCCGCCAGTCTATGCCCATAGCCTCCAGTTCGCTGTGAAGCGCGTCCAGCATAAACACCCCGTCATAGCGGGGCTTGTCAGGAGCAAGCCCCCAAAAGACAAAACGCTCCCCTTCGGGAATGTCCGTATGCGAGTTTTTAGACAGCCGCGCCAAAAGCGCCGCCCTATACTGTGATCCGGGCGCTCATGGGAAGCCCCGTTTGCTTGTTCACAAGGCAGGCGTAAAAAACACCGCCCCGCTTGTGCATGTAAAACTTTCGGCGCTTGCTCTCTCCTTGGCAAAACCTACAGAAACGGTTTGTCAGTCCGTTTGTCATAGGTTTTTGCATAGTGTTAATAAGCATAGCGCCGGTTTTTTCGGTGGCTATTTTTGTAAGTCCTTATGGTATAAGGATTTACATTATGAGGCTGACACGATTCGAACGTGCGACCTTCAGATCCGCAATCTGATGCTCTATCCAACTGAGCTACAACCTCGTCCTGCCGCCAGTATACCAGATCCCTCACCCAGCGGCAAGCGCCCCATGGTTAGATTTTTACGTGAGACATTACGGCGGCGAATATCGTCGTCGGCCCGTGCCGGTAATAATCCGATGTTTGACGGGCGGGAATACGCGGCCATAGTGGTAATTCCGGCCTCTTTCCGCGTGGTTTCCGTGCCTTCCGTGGTTTAACCGGCTAAAGCGCGTATTTTTCGGTAATTTCGGAAAGCAGCGGGATAAGCTGCTTTTTGCGCGATACAATCTCTTTAAGCAGGAACACACCAGCTTCGACCTTGGGAAACGTGACAAGCGTAAGAAAGTCCTTTTTCGCGGCGATAAAAAGCAGCGAATCCAACGTTGTAACATCAGTAACCAAGAGCGCCGCAAAAAGCAGATTTTTTGCCCCACGAATCTGGTCTAACTCAGAAAGCAATTCCTGCCGCCGGCTTACGAGCGAGTGCAAATCACTCGTTTCAATCTGACTAACCGTGTACCTTTGACCATGCTCTTCGTACACCTTCATATCCAGCGCAATCAACTGATCCGCCGGCAGCTCGCAGCTTGGGTTAGCAGCCTGCCGCAAGTCATCCCCCAGCGCTTCAATATCAAGACCAGTAATAGCCGCCAAATATTCGGCAGCCTCGCGGTCTATATCCGTCGTAGTCGCCGATTTAAGCGAAAGCGTATCGGCAAGAATACCACACAGCAAAATAGACGCAATACTCTTTTCCATAGGCACCAACTGTTCGCGGTACAAGTTTGCGACAATAGTACACGTTGCGCCGACAACCTTGTTAATAAACGTGATAGGGTGCTTTGTAGAAAGATTACCAAGACGATGATGATCTATCACCTCCAGCAGCTTAAAGTTTTCAATACCCTCGACAGCCTGAGAAGACTCGTTATGGTCAACCATAATAATTTCGACATTCGGCTCTTCTATTAAATCACCCTCGAAAATGACACCGACAACCTTACCATCATCATCACCAATAGGAAGACACCGCGACGGAGCGCTTGCAAGCGGAACACGGATTTTTTTAAGAGAGTCCGCCTCGTGCATAAGCGGCACAGAACTATCACCAATTTCAGACACCGGCGCGGAATACATAACCAGCATAGCCGTAAACGAAGTATCGTACGGACTACTAATAACCGACACGTGATTTTTCCGCGCAAGCTCGACAAGACCAGGTGCCAGCGTATTACTCCCGGACAGAATAAGCGCGCGCACTTTTTTTTCGATGCAAAATTCCTGAAGATCCCAGCGGTCGCCCATAATAATCAGCGTGTTATCCGCGGCGACATTTTCCAGACGAGTCCTAAAATACTTAGTATACGAGGCGGCAACAAGAATTGGTGAACGCTTAACCGTTTCATTATCGAACAACGTAATAGCCTGTGCGCGCAAAGTACTAACCAGGTGATTGATAGAAACCGGAAACGCCCCCTTTTTGTTAGGGTTAATAGTCGTAATAACATACCGCGCAAAAATATTGTAGTTAAGCATACTTTGGTATACACCATTATCATCCACGACAGGCATAACACGCAAAGACAACTTTTGCATCTGTTCCAGCGCCTCCCAGACCGTAACATTAGCATTAACCGTAACCGGCTCGCTGGAAATATAATGACGCGCCTTGGGAATAAGATCGGGAACATACATTGGAACCGCCGCCTGAAACCGGTTAAAAATGTACTCCGTCTGCGGCGACAAGTTACCCGCACGAACAGCCACACAGTTTGCAGCCCCCTGCGCCGCTTTTAACTTAGCGTACGCCGCCGCCGACACAATAGAATCAGTATCAGGATTACGGTGGCCTATTATATAAATATGTTTTTCCATCTCCACAAACCCAGCCGTTAGCATACACTAAAACCGGCAGTTTGTTAAACAGGGGGCTTGCCGTTTTGCGACCGGGATGTGATAGACAACGCTGATTAGATTCGATTTAATCAGCATTGCCCTAGCGCAGCGAGCGCAGCAGCGAGCGCAGTTCGGGGTCTTGCGCGGGCGGCACAGCAGACGGCGGCGCGGCGGCATCCTGGCCGGCGGCACCCGCCGCGCCGTCAGGCGACACGGCGAAAATTTCGTCGCCTTCAGCAATAAGGTCAAAAAAGCCGTTGCGCGTAAGCTCGCCGCCGGAAATAGCCTCGTCCAGTTGCTTGACCGTGAACGAACCCACAACATCGGCAGCCAGGAAGTTGACTCCAATCCCCTCGTTCCGCACTTCGGCTTTTCCGGCCTTTACCACATTAAAAACCTGCCCTTCCTGTAAATTATCCAGCCGCCCCTTGTCGATAACACCCTGATTTGCGACACGGCGAAGCAAAACACCGCGGAACGGCAGCGCCGCGCCAAGCTGGTCTACAATAGCGCGACTTGCGTTACGCAGACGATCGCCGCCGGCACGGTATACCGTAAACTCCGCCGCCCTGGAGCCAGTACGCGCCACATACAAAACAGCGTTTATCGAAAGATCGCGCTCACTTTCGGCAACAGAAAGAACCATAAAATAGTCAGCCCTCCGTTCCCGCGCGCTCCTGAACGCGGCGGCAAACGACCCCTGCCGCGCCGGCAGCTCCAAAGCCTGAAAATTCCGGCTGTGGACACTAATATCTTTAATATACGCGCAGGCAAGATACGCCGCGTCCGCATGAAAAAACGATGACTGCTGAGCAACCGAAAAAACGGCAATATTCCAGCGCGGCTTAATCTCCTCGTTACCAACAGGATTACGCGCGGCAAACCCCGTTTTAAGCAGCGCGGAGTACGTTTCTATCGCGTCGTTCACCGCCTTGTTCGCGCCGCCGCCTTCATTCTGAATAAAAAGCAACTCTTCCAGATAGCGCCGCGGAAACCCCTGCTGACGCAGCAACGCCGCGTAATCGGCGCGCACTGCGGCGTATGGATTAAGCCGCAGCGCGCGGCGGTATTCAAACAGCGCGTCGGCGGACATATTGCGCTCTCGATACTGCGCCGCCCGTGTACTATGCCAGGCAGCCAGCCGCGCGCGCTCGGGCGACTCCAGGTCGGTATCCTGTACCAGCGACGTTTCCAGCGCACAGCGCGACCACTCATCATTCGGGTCTATGCCGAGCGCCGCCTCGAACGAGCGCCGCGCCAGCGCCCCCTGACCAAGCTGCATGTACGCCATACCCCGCAAAAACCATGCGCCAGGATTATCGCGGCGTTCCGCGATAGCCGCGTCCATAAGCCGCACCGCTTCCTGATACTCACCCTCGCGGTAGCGAATCTGCGCCAGCAAATCACGCGCCGGCGCAAAGGCCGGACGCAGCTGCAGCGCGCGCTCAACATCACCGGCGGCACCCGCAAGCTGCCCCGCGCGCGCTTTAAGATACGCGGCATAGTAAAACACACGATAATCATCAGGATGCGCCAACTGCGCCCGTTCGATAAAACCCCGCGCCGCGTTAGTATCACCCAGCGAACCCAGCACCAGCGCCAGCGACACCAGCAAGCGGCGGTCATTCGGATACAAACGCGCCGCCTCACGATACCGCCGCACCGCGTCCCCCGCCCTCCCCCGCGCAATATCAAGCTCGCAGGCCGCGAACAACGCCTCACGATTATACGGCTCGCGCTTCAGCACCTCGTCAATAAGCGCCGACGCCTCATTCAAGCGGCCAAGCGCAATCAGGATAAAAGCCTCCAGATTAGCCGCCTCCGCCTGAAGACGGGCAAGCGCGCGCGCCTTTCGAGCCCAAACCAGCGCCTGGTCATATTCAGCCAACTCGTAGTAACAATCAGCCAACGCCAAAACAGCGCCGGCATGTGCGGGATTCTTGTCCACAGCCTCCAGCAGCAACTCCGCCGCCTGATACCAGTTTTCCCCCGCGATAAACACACCCGCCTGATTGAACAGCGCCTCCGCCCGTTCCCCGCTTTTACCGGCCCCCGCCTGTGCAAAAAGCCCCAACGGACAACACCACACCACAACAAAAAACATCCAGCGCTTCATTACACCATAATTGTACCATGATTAAGAGACCGCTGCCAGTCATCAATTGACTCCGGTATATCAGAGCAAGACAGGCGCGCCCCCCACCGTGATGCAACAGGCTCTATTCGTTATAATTCGCGTACATTCGCGGGTTTTCCCTTTCTCATTTAATCAGTGTTGTTGCACAAGCGGAATAAAATCCGGGTACGTTACCGCCGCCGCCTCTGCGCCGGCTATAGTGCAGGGACCAGCCGCACCAAGACCCGCGCAGACAAGCGCCATCACAATACGGTGGTCGTTGTGGCCGTCAAAGTGCGCGGCCTCTATATCCCCCGTTCCGGCGATTTCTATACCATCCGCGCGCTCACGACACACAACACCCGCCTTGCCAAGCTCACGCGCCATCACCGCAATACGGTCGGTTTCCTTTATACGGGCGTGCGCCACATTGACAAACGCAGACTCCCCGTGCGCGAACGCGGCAAGAACACAAGCCGCCGGCAGCATATCCGGCGTGTTGTTCATGTCCCAGCAAATACCGCGCAGCTCCTCGCCGCCGGCAACCGAAACACACCACCCCTCCGCCGTCTGCCGCCATTCAACCTGCGCCCCCATAGCCTGAACCATGTCGAAAAACGCCTTGTCCCCCTGACTATCGCCAGGATCAAGCCCATGCAGCTCCACCCGCCCGCCGGAAACAAGCGCGGCAAGCGCGGGAAACGCGGCGGAAGAAAAATCGGCAGGAACAACCCCGTGCAGCGGACGGTAGCGCTGACCACCAGGAATCAGAAAATGAGAAAGACCAGCATCATGTTCAATGTGAATGTTTTGACCACGCAAGTAATCCAGCGTCATCATTACGTACGGCCGTTCGTTAAGCAGCGGCACATCGATAGCGCTGGAACAACCCGCGGGAGCCAGCGGCGCCGCAAGCAGCAGGGCCGACAAATACTGACTCGTCGGACAAGCAATAGCGGCGTGTCCCCCCTTCCACGGACCGCGCACCGAAAACGGCGTGTGCCCATCAGCACTCTGGACACGCACCCCCAACTGCTCCAGCGCGGCCAGTAACGGCGCGGCACTGCGGGCGTTAATTTGACTGTCCCCGGTAAAGTGAATTTCCTCGCCGCCGAGCGCGGCAATAGCGGCGCCCAAAAAAAGCGTCGTACCGGAGTTACCAACATCCAGAACAGGAACAGAACGCCTAAAAACACCCCCCGTCCCCTGGACAAAAACCGTAACCGCCCCCCCCTCCGCCTGCCGCTGAATCTCCGCACCCAGCGCCGAACACACACCCTCGCACGAGACAGCATCCAGCGACCAGAGCGCCCGCTCCAGACACGAGCGCCCGTCCGCCAGCGCGGCAATAAGCAGCCGCCGTATCGTGTGCGATTTAGACGCCGGAACACGAACAGAGCCGGAAAAAACGGCCGGCTTAATCGTAACCGTCATGCCCCTAGCCCCCCATCTGCGTTCTACCCCGAAAACTCCGCGCCAGCGTAAGCCGGTCGGTATATTCAAGGTCGCCGCCAACCGGCAGGCCGGACGCAAGACGACTCAACTCCGCGCCAGAATCCTTCAACACCTTTTGCACATACAACGCCGTCGTATCGCCCTCGACCGTCGGATTAAGCGCGAGAATAACCTCCCGCACCCCTTCAGTTTTTACCCGGTATACCAGACGGCCAATACTCAAATCGTCGGGGTGGACACCCTCCAGCGGAGAGATGAGCCCCCCCAAGACGTGGAACACCCCGCGGAACTCCCGCGCTTCCTCAATAACCCGCACATCCTGCGAGCGCTCGACCACACACAAAAGTCCCTTGTCGCGCGAGGAATCGGCGCAGAGCGGGCAGGGGTCGCTTTCAGTCCACGCGCCGCAGACCGGACACCGGTGAATCGCCGTGTGCAGCGCAGTAAGCGCGCCCGCCAAACGATGCGCGTACCCCTCGTCGTGTTCCAGAATGTGATACGCCAGCCGCCCGGCACTCTTTTTGCCAAGCCCGGGCAATTTGGCCAGAAGCACCGCGAGATTGTCGATAGCATTCATCGCGCCCGCCCTTCCCGCCAACTTTCAATACGCTCGTACGCCGCGTTAATCCGCGCCGATTTCTCCGTTGCCCGTTGCAGATCGCCCTCCGCCCCCGCGTGCCGGTCGGGATGATGCTTTTTCAGCAGACGCTTGTACGCCGCCTTACACTCATCAGCCCCCGCCCCAAAAGGAAGCGCCAACTCCGCAAAATCGCCCCGCAGCCGCTCCGGCACAGGCGGCGGACGAGCGCCAGACGACGGAGCCGGACGAGACCCGCCGGCAGCCCCCCCCCCGCCAGTGCGAGGAGACGCGGCACGCCCTCCGTCAGCAAGATACGCATCCAACTCGGCAAAAGCATCATTTAAGTCAGCGTCGGCATACCCCGCCGAAGTTTGCGCGAACGGCGCGCCGCCGGAAACATAACTCTTTACGACACGCTCCAGCCGGTTCAGAATACCCATGATTCAACACCCCAGAAAAGCGGAAATCTCATCAAACAGCGCCGCATACGATTCGACACACCGGATGCCCGGATTCGCCGCCTGAATACCCTCCGGCGCGCGGAACAGACACCCGGAACCCGCCTCGTAAATCATAGCCAAGTCATTATACGAATCCCCCGCGGCAAACACATCGATATTACACGACTTAAAAGCTCGCACCGCCTCACGCTTACCATTATCCTGCCGCATCTGCCACCCCGTAATAGCCCCGTCCGCCCCGCAAACCAACGCATTACAGAACAACGTCGGATACCGCAGCTTCCGCATAAGCGGCGCGGCAAACTGCTCAAATGTATCAGACAAAATGACCAGCTGCGTTTTTTCGCGCACAGCATCAAGAAACGCAAGCGCCCCATCAAGCGGCTCGAGCCCCGCGATAACCCGCTGAATATCCGCCAACTTCAAATTATTATCCGCCAAAATATCCAGCCGGTACGCCATCAACTTTTGATAATCCGGCTCATCCCTCGTTGTCCGCGCCAACCCCGCAATCCCGCTTGCCGCGGCAAACGCAATCCAAATTTCGGGCGTCAGCACCCCCTCCAAGTCCAAACAGACCAATTTCATACCCCCATTCTGATACCGAACCGCAAACAATACAAGACAGGCGTCCCCCGCCAATACCCAATACGGGCGCATTTTTGCCCACAGAGGCAGCGGAACCAAAAAGCAAGATGCATCGCGCCGTGCCCAAATCATGGGTACCGTGGATAAACGGCAACTTTGCCGTTTATCCAATATCAAACTCCAAAAACAACCGGTTTTTGGAGTTTGATCCCTTGACCTGGGGGCGTGTTCTAAAGTAGGCTGGTTTTATGGCGAATTTACGGGATATTAGACTGCGTATGCGGGCTATTGGGCAGACCTTGCAGGTTACCAAAGCGATGAAGTTGATTTCGACGTCGAAGCTGCGCAAGGGGCGTATTTTGCTGGAGGATACCGAGCCGTATTTTAACCGGATTCAGCAAACCATGTCCGACCTGCTGCGCGATTCGGGGAATGTTGACAGCGAGTACCTGAAGAAAAACCGGGACGGGCGCACGGCGGTTATTGTGGTTACCAGCGATAAGGGGCTTGCCGGCGGGTATAACGCGAATATTTTCCGCTATGTTATGAATATGTGCCAGTCGCTGTCAAACCCAATACTGATTATCATCGGCACGGTCGGCCAGCGTTACTTTTTGAACTCGCCGTATCTGGTGCTGGAAAATTTTACGTTTAGTTCCCGCGTACCGACGGTTGCCGACGCGCAGGATTTGTCGGAATATGTGGTGTCCCAGTTTGACTGGGGCGTTTTTGCCGAAGTTCGCATTGTCTATACGCACATGTACAACGCGATGAGGCTGCTGCCTGCCGAGCGCGAGGTGCTGCCGCTGGACGAGGAAAAAATTACCGCGGCGGCGCTGCCGGAAGCGGGCGAGCCGGCGGCGCGGCAGCAGCATTTTGAGTACGAGCCGTCGGCGGAGGCGGTGTTTGATACGCTGGCGCCTTTGTACATTAAGGGTGTTATTTATGGGTGTTTGGTTGAAGCGTACGCCAGCGAGCAGAGCGCCCGCATGAGCGCCATGGACGAGGCATCCAAAAATGCTGATGAAATGCTTGCTTCCAAAACATTGTTTTATAACCGCATCCGCCAGGCCGGCATTACCCAGGAAGTTACCGAGATCGTCTCCGGTTCCGCCGCCCTTACCAGCTAGGGAAGCACTGATTTATTCGGATTTAACCACGGAAAGCACGGAAACCACGCGGAAAGAGACCGCAATTCCGTGGCATTTCCGCGTTTTTCCGTGGTTTGTTTTATGCGATGCGCAATCAGCATTACCCTACTTGTTCGCTCTAAGATACGCCTGGAGCGAGAAGTACGTTGTCATTATGCTCAACACGGTCGTTACAACCGGCGCGTACTGATTCCAGTAAAAGAGCGGGTCGTTTGTGCTTGCGGTTATAACCGTTTCCGGCAAAATTACCGACTTTTTGTTCATTCTTTTGCCGTCGAGGTTGTTTATCGCTACCGCCTCAAACGCGTTTTGCCCCTTTATAAAACCGCCGGCCAGCGCAATATAGTACCGCCAGTTGCGGTTCGGCGCGTACGGGTAACGCCCGGGGGCGCGCACCGATCCGGCAACCGTTACATAGTACGTACTCGCCGATTCAATAGTGATGGCGGGGTACATGTTGGTAAGCGGCCGCACCGTTATCACGTCGTGGTCGAGCAGCTCGTAGCCGGCGTTCACTTCGGCATCGGACATTTTTATAAGCTCGCTGCGGGATGCCTGGTTCTTCGAGTAGCGCACGAGCTCTATGCTGGCCTTGTCGGCAAAAAGCGTATAGCCGCCGCCGTAGTACGAGATGAGCTCCTTCAGGTTTTCGCCGTCCAAAAGCTGGTATGTGCCGGGCCGTTCGACAGCGCCGGAAATCGTTATTTTGCGGCTAAGGCGCGAAACGGTAATCGTGTCGCCGGGGCGCATGTAGGGGTTTTGCGAAAAATCGCCGGTGCGGGTCGCGGTAAAAAGGTCGTAGATTTTTTTCTCGCCGGCGGCCGGCTGTACGGCGACGTCGCGGATGGAGGCGAAGTCGGTAAGCACGCTGGCGCGGGCGACGGATTGGGCGGCCTGGCCGCCGGCTATCGCCGACTGCGCCGCCTCGCCCTGGCCGGAAAGTATGAGCACGTCGGAAAGGCGCGAGAGCGCCCACGCTTCGATAGTGCGCGCCGAAACAACCTCGCCTTTTATGTTCACCATGAAGGTGGCCGGCGTGGCCAGCGTAAACTGAACCGAACTCAGCGGGTAGGCTTCCAGCACAATCGCTTCGACCTGGCGTTTAAGCTGCTGAAAGGTTTTGCCGTCCGCGTTGGCGACGCCAAAGTTGGCGACCCGCACGCGGTAACTGGAATCGATGATGATGGGAATTTCAACGCTGCTTGCGGCCCCCTGCGAGGAGACGCCGAGCGAATAGTGCAGCCGGTACATGTCGCCGG
>JAITGR010000099.1 GCA_031280455.1 Spirochaetaceae bacterium | reverse complement strand
GCGCGCACCCTTAACATTATCCGCTTTTTTGCGTATAATGATAGTATGAAAACAATACTAGCTATTGATGATGTGGCCACTAATCTTACGGCAGTTCGGTCTATCCTGCACGATTATTTTGAAATATGCCTTGCGCGGACTGTGGAGGCGGCGTTTTTGGTGCTGGAACGCTCAAAAATTGACTTGATTTTGTGCGATATTTCGATGCCGGGCGTAGACGGTTTTCAGTTTTTGGCAAAAGTGCGCCAGGATTTGCGGTACGCAAAGATACCGGTCGTTTTTATCACCGGCCACACTTCGCCTGAATTTGTGCAAAAAGCTATCGGCGTGGGGGTAGACGGCTATATAATCAAGCCCATTAACGCCGACATACTCCTGGATAAAGTAAACGATCTGTTGTTTGGCAAGCCGGAGATAGTACTCAAACATTCGCCGGAAATGGACATTATGCTGCGCCGCCTCAAAGAGCTTGCCGAGTACTGCGAGCTGGGAAAAGCCGACCAGGCTGATGCGACAATTCGTGATCTGGTAAAAACGCCGACAAACCAGCAAGTTACCGATACAAGCCTGAAGGCAATAGCCAGCCATATCGCCGATATTGAGTACCCCGAGGCGCTTGTGAATATACGCAAACTGATTCGGATTTTAAGCCCGATGAAGCAAAATAACTGATAAAGGAGGCTGTTCCAAAACTTCAGTTTTTGGAACAGCCTCAAAGGATAGCGCGTGTTCGCCAATTTGTTTATCGCCGCGCGGTATTTAAGCGGCAAAAACAGAGGAGGAGGCCGGTATCTGCTGGTAGCAATGTGCGGCATCGCGCTCAGCCTGGTACCCGTAATCGTTACACTCATCGTTGCCGACGGCATGATACGCGGCATAACCGACCGCTTTATCGAACTGGGAACCGGCCACATCCAGGTGTGGGCCTACCGCGAACCTCCCGCGCCCCTTACCACAGAACTTCAGGACGTGCGCGCCATAGTCGCCGCCCTCCCCGAAGTACGCGGTGTCTGGAAACAGCGCGAAGCGCTGGGCGTCATCGTCGGCAAAAACGGCAAAACCGGCGGTACCATCCGCGCACTCGAACCATCGTTTTGGCAGGACGCGGGAAGCGCCCGCTACCTAACCGCGGTCGCCGGCAGCGCCGCCATCGAAGCAGACAACGAAGTGCTGCTCGGCCAGGAACTCGCGGAAATGACCGGTGCCGAACCCGGCAAAACAATACGGCTCATGACGCTACGCGCCGGCGAAGATGGCCGCAGCGTCCCCAAAGTAACACTCTTTACCGTAAAAGGAATAATCTCCTCAGGCTACCACGAACTCGACGCAATGTGGTGCATCATCAGCTACGACGCCGCGCTCACCATAACCCAGCCCCCTCCCGCCGGCGACACGCTCATCGTCAAAGTAGACGACGCATACAAACACATAGACAGCACCGCGCAGTACATCAACTGGCAGATCCCGGACAACTGGTGGGCATACAAATGGAAAGACATACTCCGCTCCCAGTACACATCATACGAATCGACCCGTCAGTTGCTGCTCTTCATCATGTTATTGATAGTAATCGTCGCCGCCGTCAACGTATCGTCAGCCATTTCCATGCTCGTCATCGACCGCCAGCGCGACATAGCCGTACTCAAAGCATTCGGCGCAGCCCCCAAAAGCATACGCGCAATCTTTGTGTGGGGCAGCTTTTTAACCGGCCTTACCGGCAGCATACTCGGCATTTGCGCCGGACTCGCCATCGGCTGTTCCATAAACCACATACTACGCGGCATAGAAAGCGTACTCAACTTTTTTTCGGCGCTGTTTTCCGGCTGGACCATCCACCTATTGGAACCAAGCTACTATTTACAAACCATACCCATCATCATCGACTGGAAAGCAATCGTACTAATCGGCCTCTTTACCATACTCTGCGCGTGCATATCCGGCGCGTTCCCCGCCCACAAAGCCGGCAGCGCGAAACCATCGGAACTGCTGCGAAAATTTTAGCGTAAAATAACTTGTTCGGAAAACCGGTTGGTTTCACAGCCTTTAGGCTGCGAAACACGCTTTAATGATATGGGCTCAATTGACAATCAGCCAGGTTTCGCCGGAGCGCACCAGTTCGTACAGGCGCAGACGGCGCTGATTTCGGTCTATGGTGTACGCTTTTACCCGGTCTTCCTTTAGAAACTCAATGTCGTCCACGCGGTCGTGGTCGCGCGACGGCACAACAACGTGTATAAAATAATCGTATAAACTACGCAGAACTATGGCGTTTTTTTTCAGCCGGTCCGCCTGCGACGCGCGCTCCAGATTTTCGGCTGAGCTTAAATACTTCTGGTATTCGGGCGTCAGCCGCCGCGTCCACTCCCGAAAATCGCGGCGGCGGATAATGTTGTTCAACTCGTTGACATATTCAACAATGTCTTGCTTAACTGCCGCCTTTATTTCCGGCGGCACTTTTTCCGGGTCAAAACGCCCCGGCCCGCCGCTTTTCTTGATTTCGACCTGGGGAATAACATGGTTTTCCAGCGGCGGCAAAACTTTGCGGTTGGTCTCGCAGCCGCTAAAAAGCGCCGCCCCCAGGAGAAAACATACACCTAAATATACCGCCGTGTTCTTTTTCAAACCGTTGTCCCACGCTTGCCGCCGCTGAATTTAGCAGGAGAAATCAGCGCTTCCCCGCCGCCGCCTTGGCTGGCACCGCCGCCTTGGCCGGCACCGCCGCCTTGACTGGCACCGCCGCCTTGACAGACACGCCCGCCGAAGCCGAAGCCGAAGCGCCGGCATCAACATACATCTGCACATACTGCTTTGCCGAATTACTCCACGAAAAATCGTTTTTCATGGCTCGCGCGCGCATGGCGGCAATGTGCTCTTTCTGGTTGTAGTACGCCCACACCGCCCAGCCGACGGTGTTGTAAATAGACGAAGGCGTTAAGTCGTCAAACATAAAGCCGGTGCCTTCGCCGGTTTTCTGGTTGTAATTCTCTACCGTATCAACGAGCCCGCCGGTGCGCCGCACTATCGGCAGCGTGCCGTACACCAGCGAGTACATCTGGTTAAGGCCGCACGGCTCATAGCGGGACGGCATCAAAAAGAAATCGGCGCCGGCCTCGATGAGGTGGCTCAGTTTTTCGCTGTAATCGACACGTGCCTTAAAGTTCGACAGGCGCGACGAAAGGTGCCGTACTTCGTTTTCACACCATGCTTCCCCCGACCCTAAAAGTACAAACTGAAGGTTCATGTCGTGGCATATCGAGTATGCCGACCCGTAGCAGGGGCCGAATAGTTCGCCAACGCCTTTTTGACCGGTAAGGCGGCTAATCATGCCGATGACGGGTATGTCCGGGTCGGGGTGCAGTCCAAACGCCCGCTGCAGCGCCTCCTTCGCCTGCGCTTTGCCGCGTAAATCGTTCACGTCATACGTTGCTGGCAGCAGCGCGTCGGTTGCGGGGTTCCACACTTCCTCGTCAATGCCGTTGCGTATGCCGCGGTAGTCCTGGCTGCGGTAATTGAGGGGGCCGTCCAGCCGGAAGCCCTGTCCCTGCGATTTTGTTTCCTCGCAGTAGGTCTTGGACACCGTATTCAGTTTGTCCGCCGCGTAAATGCCGGCTTTGAGCATGTTCATCATGCCCCAGTCGTCAAAACCCTGCTCGTAGAACACTTCCCAGCCCAGGCCGGTGTAGTGAAAATTATCTTTGTGGTAAATGCCCTGGTATCCCAGGTTGTGGACTGTCAGTACCGAAACGGTATTGGCGAAGGCTCCCGCTCTCCGCCCGAATTTTAGAAAAACCGG
Source organism: Spirochaetaceae bacterium (assembly GCA_031280455.1). Next base: position 2,185 of record JAITGR010000099.1, on the reverse strand, counting down.
AACAAGCGCGGCCGGCCAGTCGTGCGCGTGCAGCACGTCGGGATACCAGCCGATTTTTTTACAGAGCTGAAAAACCGCCAGCGACAGAAAGGTAAACCGGCGCGGGTTGTCGATAAAATCCGGCTCAAAATGGCTGCCGGAGATGCCGTCGCTGCCAAAGAAAATCTCGTGGTCTACAAAATAGACTTCGACCGGATTTTTGGCCGGCGAGCCCGGCATGACGGTTTTGTACAGAGCGCACCATTCTTCAAAACCGCCGACCGGCACACCCATTTCACCTTCAACAGGCAGTAGTTTGGAACGGTCAACGTTATAGTAACGCGGCATAACAATTTTTACCTCGTGCGACAACTTTGCCAAGGCAAGGGAAAGCGAGGACACCGCGTCCGCGAGGCCGCCCGTTTTTGCGAACGGAACCGCTTCACTCGTGGCCATAAGTATTTTCATTGCGTAACTCCTCCGGGCCATTTTACCCTATTTCCCCCCAAACTGAAAAGCCACCCATGCGCGGCGTTCGGGGGCCGAGGGGTTTGGGCGGTAATTTTGCACTGTCAACAACTCAACAAATCTGGCGGCGGGGGGCACCCATCTGCGTTTACGTAACAAAGCAGGGAAGCGCCCGCAGTTTCCTCTCCCGCCCCGCGCCCCCCGCGGTCAACCGCGCAAGGGATAGCGGCGGAAGCCGCCCGCAGGACAGCGCTGATTAAACCGGATTTAAACTACGGAAGGCACGGAAACCACGCGGAAAAAGCCCCCAATTCCGTGTCCTTTCCGCGTTTTTCCGTGGTTTGTTTTACGCGAAAGCAGCATCGCCCTATCAGTCAACGCCGGCAATGTGCACGCCGCGCTCCCCCGCGTCAACGTGCCCCAACATCCACGCCGCTTCCCCGGCGGCGCAGAGGACGGCGAGCGCTTTTTCGGCGTCTCCCTCGCGCACAACGGCAATCATGCCCACCCCCATATTGAAGGTGTTGAACATGTCGCGCCGGCCTATCGCGCCCTGCTCTTCAATTAAACCGAAAATCGCCGGAACATGCGCGCCGGTGTCCTGCACACAAATACAGCACCCTTCGGGCAGACAGCGCGGCATGTTTTCGTAAAAGCCGCCGCCTGTAATGTGCGCCGCGCCCAGCACACCGCCTTCCTGCGCGAGCGCGCGGGCGAGCGCGAGCATCGGCTGCACGTAGATGCGCGTCGGCGTAAGCAGCACGTCGCCAAGCGGCCTCCCCAGGCGCTCGGTGGAGCCGGCCAAATGCCGCCGCGCCGAATGCGGGCCCGCGCACGGGTCGTTAAGGCCGAACACCTCGCGCACCAGCGAAAATCCGTTTGAGTGGAGGCCGGAGGACGGCAGCGCGATAACCGCGTCCCCGGGGGCTATGCGCGCGGGGTCGGGCAGCGCGCTTTTGCTGACAATACCAACGGCGAAACCGGCGAGGTCGTACTCGTCGTCGCCGTAAAAGCCGGGCATTTCGGCTGTTTCGCCGCCGACAAGCGCACAGCCGGCCTGGACGCAACCGTCGGCCACGCCTTCAACAATGGCGGCGATTTTTTCCGGCTTGGTTTTACCGCAAGCGATGTAGTCCAGAAAAAAGAGCGGGCGGGCGAGCGAACAAATAATGTCGTTGACGCACATGGCCACGCAGTCTATGCCGATGCTGGTGTGCCGGTCCGAAAGGAAGGCGACCCGCAGCTTTGTCCCCACGCCGTCCGCGCCGCTGACAAGAACCGGCTCGTCTGTGCCCGCAAGGTCAAGCTCGAAAAGGCCGCCGAAACCGCCCAGCCCGCCCAAAAAACCCGGCGTTCTGGCACGCTCAACGTGCTGTTTTAAGAGGTCGACGGCGCGGTATCCGGCGGTAATATCGACACCGGCGGCCTTGTACGGCGCGCTGGTACTGCCCTTCATGCCGAAGCTCCGCTAACTGAGCGCGGCGACCGCCGCCCCGATGAGCGACGCTTGGCCGACCGGCGTTATGACGTAATCGTGAATACCGGCGGCCATAAGCGCGGAACGCAGGCGGGCTTCAAATGATTCGCGCAGGAAGTGATACAGCAGGTACGTCGAACCTTCGACGGCAATGCGGACAGGAGCGAGCGGGTTTCCGGCGCGCGCTTTTATGACGGCACCGGCGGTGAGCGCGGACGTGATGAGCGCCGCCCGTTCGGTGATGATGCCGGCAAGGTAGAG
>JAITGR010000078.1 GCA_031280455.1 Spirochaetaceae bacterium | reverse complement strand
CGGGTATGAGCGACAGGCCGGCCTGGACGATGTTTTTGGTATCTTTGCCGGTAATCTCCGCGCCGTCCCACAGAATACGGCCGGAAGCCGGGCGCACCAGGCCGGCGACGCAGTTGAGGATGGTGCTCTTGCCGGCACCGTTTGCGCCGATGAGTGTAATGACGGCGCCGTCCGGCACTTCCATGTCGATGCCCCGCAAGGCGTGGATGCCGCCGTAAAAGACCGACAAGCCTTCAAGTTTGAGCATAGCCGTCCTCCACGCCCAGGTAGGCGTCTATCACTTTTTTGTTGCCGCGAATTGCCGCCGGCGGCCCTTCGGCTATGGTTACGCCGTAATCCAGCACGTACAGGCGCTCGCAAATGCCCATGATTACTTGCATGTGGTGTTCAATTAAAAGTACCGCAATGTTGAAGCGCGCGCGTATAGCGACAATAAATGCCATAAGTTCGGCTGCTTCCTGCGGGTTCATGCCCGCCGCCGGTTCGTCGAGCAGCAGCAGTTTTGGCTCCGTCGCCAGCGCCCGGACAATTTCCAGACGGCGCTGTTTGCCGTAGGGCAGCGAGAGCGCGTTGTCGTGGGCGTACGGCGCGAGCCCCACGGCTTCCAGCAGGTTGAGCGCCCGCTCGCGCGCTTGTTGTTCGCGGCGGCGGTACGAGCCCAGCCTGAAAACAGCCTCCCACAATGCCGGCGGGCGGCGGGGATAGCTGGCGGCCAGGACGTTTTCCAGCACGGTCATGCTTTGGAACAGGCGGATGTTCTGAAATGTGCGGGCTATACCCGCTTTGGTAATGACATGCGGCTTTTCCCCCGCCAACTGGCGGCCATTAAACACAATACTCCCCCGCGTTGGGGCATACATACCCGTTATCATGTTGAAAGCCGTTGTTTTGCCGGCACCGTTCGGCCCGATAAGTCCGGCAATCTCCGCATCGCCTACCTGTATCGAAAAATCCGAAACGGCGGTAAGACCGCCAAACTGCATCGTTACGCCATTTGTTTTAAGCACGGGTAAGTGTACCCCCCGCCCGCCCCGCACGTCAACGGCGCGGCGCGGCGGTGCGCGCAGACTGCCGATAAATAATACATGACAACATACGAGAAAAATATGCGCGCGGTACGGCGGATTTTTGGCGGACTTGCAGACCTCCTTCCTGCCGCACCGGCACCGGAACTTACAGTACACTCAGCAGCCGGCGGCTTGCCGACACTGACATTTCGGGGAAAACTACTCCACTCCGCCCGCGACGCGGCAAAAGAAGCAGCGCGCATAGTTCAGGCCGAATACCAGAAAGCACCCCCCGGCGCGCAGCCGTTTTTTGTGATCCTCGGCTTTGGCCTGGGGTACGCGGCGCAGGCGGCGGCGGAACTCGCACCCCAAAGCCCAATCGTCATTGTCGAAAAACACCCCGCGCTGCTGCGCGCCGCACTGGAAACACACGACTGGAGCGCTTTTTTAAGTGAGCGGCATATCGTCTTTGTCCTCGCCGCCGAAAGCGCCGCGATATTTCCCGCACTCAACGCCGCCGCCGCGTTTTTGCCCGCCGGACACAAAAAGCCAGTCCTTATAAAAAACCACGCACTCGTCGAACTTGACGCCGCCTGGTACCACGACATTACCGCAAACATTGCCGTGTGGGAAAACCAGAACACCGTCAACGCCGCCACGCGCGCCCGTTTCGAGGCCTGCTGGACACGCAATCTGTGCAAAAACATGGCGGCGATGCGCGGCCTGCCGGATGTACGCCGCCTCTTCGGCATACTCACGTTGACGGACGAAACCAGCCCACCCCCCGCGCTGCTTGTGGCGGCCGGCCCGTCGCTGGACAAGCTCGCCGCGCACCTTGCACAGTTACGCGAACGCTTTGTCATTGTCGCCGTGGATACAGCGCTGCGCTTCCTGCGGCGGGCGGGCGTCCAACCCGACTTCGCCCTGTCCATGGACGCGCAGTACTGGAACGCCCGCCACCTGGACAACTGCGCCAGGTTCACAAAAACACGCTTCATTTTTGACCCGGCCATCCAGCCGCGAATATTGCGGGACTTCGCGGCAGAGCAGCCGGCGCGCGCGTTTTTGTGCGAACCCAACGTCCCTGCCGCCATAGTACCGGAAGCGGAGCGCGGCAAACGCGGCAAACTCGCGGCAGGCGGGTCAGTGGCGACCAGCGCCTGGGATTTCTGCCGCGCAATTGGAGCGAGCGAGCTGTGGGCGGCTGGCCTCGACCTTGCGTACCCGGAGGGCAGAACACACTACCGGGACGCTTTTTTTGAGGAACGCGCACGCACCGGCGCGAACCGGCTGCGTCCGGCGGAACAGACGGCGTACGCCGCGCTGCATACCTTGCCGCTTTTTGATCACACTGCGGCGGATGGCACGCGAGTTTACACCGACATCAGGCTGAAACTGTACGCCGCCTGGTTCGCCGACATGGCCGGACGGTACCCCGCCTTCAAATGCCGTCTGCTCAACCCCGCCGGCCTTGCGATTCCGGCTTTTTCTCCGGCGGCAATAGAAGAAGCGCTGGCAAAGCCCCCCTGCCGGCCCGCCATAGACGCGGCCATTGCAACGCTCGCACCGTAATGGCCGCATCCGCATGTGGACTTCGCAGGTCAGCATGTGGTTTTCAGGCTTCAACCTGCGGACAAATACGGCGGCAAGAAGAGAAAATGGCGGAGTATGCGGCTCTTATTTCTTTTGCCCTTTGTTTTGTTTTACTTGATTTGCACCATTGACTATCATTGCAGTACCACCCGCAAGCGCGCCAACATCGGCGATAATCGCTAAAATTCCTGAGCCTGTTCCAAAACCGGTTGTTTTGTATAGTAATCCCCCTTAACAAAACATATAAAAGAATGTATAGGGAACCTCGAAAAACTGGTTGTTTTTCGAGGTTCCCTTGCAGTTTCCCGTCCTACAGGCCGTGAAACATGCCTTTTTTAGCGGATCATCTCTAAAAACTGAAGTTTTTAGAGATGCCC
>JAITGR010000052.1 GCA_031280455.1 Spirochaetaceae bacterium | reverse complement strand
CATCGCCGAAAGCCTCGCCATAACCAGCGCCCAGGTTTCCGCCGTTATAAGCCTGTTGAACGAAGACTGCACCGTGCCGTTTATCGCCCGCTACCGGAAGGAAAAAACCGGCAATCTGGACGAAGTGCAGGTTCGGGACATTGAACACGGCTGGGTGAGCGGCAACAACATGGAAAACCGCCGCATCGAGATAATCCGGGGGATTTTTGAGCAGGGCAAGCTGGACGCGCTGCTTTTGGCCAACATTCAAAAAGCGCAAACGCTCGTCGAGCTGGAAGACATTTACGCGCCGTACAAGCGCAAGAAAAAAACGCGCGGCATGATAGCCATAGAAAAAGGCCTGGAAGGGCTTGCCGCGGCCATGCTGGAGCTTGCGGCGGACGCGCTGCGGGAAGCCGCCGCCGCATATATGCGCGAGGATGCCGAAAACCCGGAACGCTCGGTGGCGTCCGCCAACGATGCCTTGCAGGGCGCTATGGACATTATCGCCGAGCGGACGGCGCAGGACAGCGAAAACCGCGCGCTGGTCAAAAACTTCTATCTGGCGGACGGAAAAATCATCGTTAAGGGTGTTGGCGGCGAGGACGAAATGAAAACGTCCGTGTACCAAATGTACTGGGACTACACCGAAGCCCTTGCCCGCATCAAGCCGCACCGCGTTCTTGCGATAAACCGCGGCGAGCGTGAAGGCAAGCTGGAAACAACCATCGACGTTGACGCGGACAGCGCCGTGCAAAAATTGCAGGCAAAGTGCGTGTTCCGCAACGATTACCACAAAACCGCCGTTGAAGACGGCCTGCGCCGCCTCCTCTCGCCGGCGGTTATACGCGAGCTGCGCGGCGACGCAAGCGACGCGGCGGACGGGCATGGCATCGGCGTGTTCAGTTCAAACCTGAAAAACCTGCTGATGCAGCGCCCTATTAAAGGAACGCGCGTTTTGGGCATAGACCCCGGCATACGAACCGGTACCAAGTGCGCCGCGCTGGACGAGACCGGCAAGTATTTGGGCGACTTTAAGATTTTTAACCACAAGACGGACGAAGCCAAAAAACTGATAAGCGCCGCCCTGCAAACCTACGCCGTTCAGCTTATAGCCGTGGGCAACGGTACCGGCTCCAAAGAGGTGCAGGAAATTGTCGCGCAGGTCATAGCCGGCAGCGCGCGCGATGTAAGCTACACGGTCGTCGACGAGGACGGCGCGTCGGTGTATTCGGCCAGCGACATAGCGCGCGAGGAGTTCCCCGAACTCGACCTGACCATTCGCGGCGCTATATCCATAGGCCGGCGGCTGCAAGACCCGCTCGCCGAGCTTGTCAAAATCGACCCCAAGTCGATAGGCGTGGGCTTGTACCAGCATGACGTAAACCAGAAGCGGCTTTCGGAAACGCTGGACGAAGTTGTCGGCTCGGTCGTCAACAACGTCGGCGTGCAACTGAACACCGCCAGCGCGTCGCTGTTGAAGTACGTTTCCGGCATCAACGCGTCGCTGGCAAAAAAAATCGTGCGCTTTCGTGACGAAAAGGGAAAAATCGGCAACCGCGCCGAAATTTTGCAGGTGCCGGGCATGGGGCCAAAAAGTTTTGAACAGTGCGCGGGCTTTTTGAAAATACCGGAAAGCGCCGAAATTCTGGACAATACCTGGGTGCACCCCGAAAACTACCCCATAGCCCGCGAAATTCACGCCACCATGACAACGACGGGCAGCCTTTCGCGCGCGGAAATTGAAAAACTAAAAGAAAAATACCAGGTAGGCGACAGCACGATAACGGACATTGCCGGCGAACTGAAAAAACCCGGGCGCGACCCGCGCGAGGGCTATCCCGCGCCGATTATGCGCAAGGGCATTGTCAGTTTTGAGGATTTGCAGATTGGCGCGCCGGTTACCGGAAAAATAAAGAACGTGGTCGATTTTGGCGCGTTTGTCGACATTGGGCTTAAAGAGACGGCGCTGGTACATATTTCGGAACTTTCCGATTCCTATGTAAAAGACCCGCTGGAACTTATTAAAGTGGGCGATGTGCTGGACTTTACGATTATCGCTATCGACACTGAACGCCGGCGCATAAGCCTTTCGCGCAAAACCGGCGCGGCGGCTGCCGCCGTTGCAGGCGGCTCCGGCACCGCGGCCTCGTCCGCGAAAAAGCCGGCCCCCCCGCACGGCGGCGGCTTCTCTGGCGGCGGCTTCTCTGGCGGGGAGCGTTCCGGCTCTTCGCGGCGGCGGGACGACGATGGGACGACGTACAATGCCTTTGCCGAAGCGTTCAAACGGCTTGGCAAGAAGTAGCCGTCCGCCGCTCGCCGTGCTTGCGGCGCTCGCCGTGCTTGCCGGCGGCAGCGGCGCGGCAGCCCAGTCGCCGCTTCCGCCCGATGACGCGAAAGCGCTTGCCGCATTTGCCGCGCCGGAAAAAATCTGGGGGCGGGGGCTGGAATCTTCAATAGAGGAAGCGTACCGGCTCTGCTTCAAAACGCGGATTCTCGGCGGGCGCGTGCTGACAATACGGCTGCCGTTTGCGGAAAACCACGAGCGCGACAGCCTCGCGGCCGGCAGCTGGGACTTTCTGGGAAAGGGCAAGGCCGCGCCCGCCGAACTCTGGCCTGAAATTGAGCGGGCGTTTGAGAGCGCCGATTTTGCCGCGTACCTGGACACGCTTTCTGACGGCAAAGAAAAAGTAATTATCTTCAACATAGCCCGCCGCTCCTGGTCGGCATCCACCGACATTTTCGACATCGCGCGGATGAAGGCGGGCTCGTACCACGGCCTGCCGCACATGCCGTATGTGCTTGCCGGCGGAAAGGGCGTAGAACAAAGCGACGTGTACAATTATTTGTACTGCGTGTCGTGGGCCGGCATGGATTGTTCGGCGTGTGTCTGGCATGTGCTTTCGTACACGGCGCGTAAGGCCGGCATCAATTTAGGGCGGGAACTGCGGCGGTCTCTGGGGACACCGCGCGGCGCCGAGCCTTCCTGGTACGCGGGAACGGCGTTTTACAACTCCAAAAGCCGCGAAATTACCGCGGTTGCCGACGGTATACGGAATTTGCGCGCCGGCGACATTATTCTGTTCCGCGCGAAAGACGGTACTATGGCGCACTCGGCGGTGATTCAGTCGGTCGATTTTGCCAAGGGGGTCATTCGCTATTTGCAGGACACCGATGAAGCGCCGCAGGACGCGCGCGGTGTGCACGAGTCGTTTATACACTTTAAGCCGGGGCATTCCGGCGCGCGGCTAACCGACGCGGCGCTGGTGTGGAGCCAGCAGCGGTTTTCGCCGTTTCCCGGCGAAAAAGAGAGCGCCTTTTCCGACGATGGCGAGCGCTACCGCGCGTACGGGGGCGGGCGTGTTGTCCGCTTGCGCCTTATGCCGGAGATTGCCGCGCGATTAGGGCAACGCTGATTAAATTAGAATTGAGAATTCCGCAAATGTACGCGAATTATAACGAATATAGAGCCATTTCGCCGCTTACTCGGCAAACACCGGCGCGAGATCTACCGCCAAATCACAGAATATGCCGACCGGCGCATTTTCGGCCTCGCCGTACGAGGCGAACGCCGCGATTTTGCCGCCCTCGAAGCGGTAGGTGTACAGACGCTTTTTGTCGCCGTCCAGCACCCAGTATTCGCGCACACCAGATAGCCGGTAAAGGTCGAGCTTTGTTTGCATCTCGCTCGCGGTATTTGAAGGCGACAAAATCTCCGCCACAAAATCGGGAGCGCCCCGGCAGCCTTCTTTACCGCGCTTTTTTTCGTCGCAAATAACGGTAATATCCGGCTGCACCACCGTGTCGTCGCTTTCGTCATCCTCGTAAAACAGCCGCACGTCAAAAGGCGCGGGGTACACCTTGCAGGATTTGCCGGTTAGGTAAACCGCTATCTGCTTGGACAGCTCCATGAGTATAGCCTGATGGCGCGTATTGGGCGCGGCCATAGCGTAGGCTTCGCCGTCGATAATTTCGTAACGCTCGCCCGGAGCCAGCTCCCACGCCTTGTAATCGGCGTAGGTCCACCGCCTGTCCTGAAAATGACGTTCTTTTAACGCCGCGCCGCTCATGGCGGTAGTGTAACGGTACAGCCGGAATATGACAAGGGCGGCACCGGTTTTTCTGCGGACGGCTGGTGTCCCCCGCAACGCCCCCCGCCCGTACGCCCCGCCTACACCGCCGCGGCGGCAATGTCCGGGGTATCTGTATGCGGAACCCCCGCGGGCAGGGCGCACTGCTTCGCCGGGCTTTTAATAATTTTTACCGTATTGATTTTTCTGCCGTCAATGTCCTGAATAATAAAGTCGAAATCCGCGTACCGCACCGTTTCTTCCCGTTCAGGAATTTTCCCAAACAAGTTAAACACAAACCCGCCCAGCGTATCAAAATCCTCGGCAGGCAGCGCCAGATGCAGCTCGTCATTCAAATCTTCCAGATTAACGCGCGCATCACACAAAAAGCTATGTTCATTCAAGCGGACAATATCTTCGCGCTCATTGTCAAATTCATCCTGAATATCGCCGATAATCTCCTCGACAATGTCTTCCATGCAGACAATCCCCGAAACCCCGCCGTACTCGTCCACCACCAGCGCGATGTGCAAATGCCGCCGCTTAAACTCCCGCAAAAGCTGGTTTATGTGCTTCGACTCCGGCACAAAATACGCAGGCCGCAGCAGTTTTTCAATGTCAAACCGCTCCTTGCGCACCAGTGTCCGCAGCGCGTCCTTAACGTACAAAATGCCAATGACATTATCTATTGTTTCTTTATACACAGGAAACCGGCTATGTTCATTTTTGGAAATAATCTCCAAAATCTCATCCTCCGCAAGCGCCGTATTTAAAAAAATAGTATCGATGCGCGGAACCATAACCTCCTTAACTGTCGTGCCGGAAAATTCGAGCACACCCTTAATCATCTCCTGCTGTTCTTCCTCCAGATTTTCGATAGCGTTCCGCGCGAGTGGATTTTTGCTGAAAACTTTTTCTTTTATCGCGGCGATAAACCGCCGCATGGTTAAACTGTCATCTTCCATGATGGTAATTCTTTTAACAAAGCCTCCTGATACACGAGCATAGGCTCGGACTGTTCGTTAGTGGCGTGGTCAAACCCCGCCAAATGCAAAATGCCATGAATAAGCACCCTCCGCAGTTCCAGCGCCTCGTCAACCCCCGCTTCCGCGGCGAACCGCCGCAGTTCCTCCAGCGAAACAACCACGTCCCCCGCAGGCACAAAACCTTCCTCGCGCGAAGCCGCCTCCCCTTCCATCTCGACATACGGAAAAGAAAGCACATCGGTAGATTCATCAACATTGCGAAAACGAAGATTTAGAGCGCGGATAAACTGGTCGCCGCAGAACAACACCGACAACACCCTGCGCGAAAAACGAAGCTGTTCCATAACAACGCGGCAAAAATCAGCCGCACAGTCCGACCAGGCAGGCAAAGGCACCTCTTCAGCGCGAATTTCAACTTTATTCATTGCTTTTAAGTACCAAGCATACACCCAACCCGCGGAATAGTGAAGGGGCCGCGTTGCGCCATAAATTTTCTAACCCAGGGGAGCGGGTGTTCCCGCCACTGTCAACAACTTACCAAATCAGTTGGGGGGATGCCCCCCTCGCTCCAGCCCTACGGTCTTCCGCTACCCCCCGTGCAGGGGCTCTGCCCCCGCAACGCCCCCGCCGTTTCGCCATGTATGGCGCTCGCCATGTATGGCGCAATCAGCATTGCCCCAAATTCCGCAATCTGGCCAGAATTTGACACTTTTCCAAAAAAGCGTTATTATTATAACATGAGGCTGTTCCAAAACTTCAGTTTTGGAACAGCCTCCTTAGATTTAAGGGAAAAACCGGGCTTGAGACCGGTTTTTCCAAGAGCAAAGAAAGCCCCGCGCCCAGTCGCCCGCCGTATGGCAGGATAAGGGCTGGGGCGGCAATTTGAGAAGGAGACGTACAATGAAAACAGCGCTTACTTACAAAGAGAGCACCCGGGCGGCGGGGGCGAATGTCGCGGCGAATCTCGCCAAGGCACTTACCCCCCCCCCCCTAATCGGCCAAAACGCTTTCTGCCGCCGGGCGCGGCGGCTTTTGTCCTGATTTTGGCCATAACAGCCTGCAACCAGCCCATACAACGCCCCCAGGGCGGCGGCACAAACCCCGCGGACGACAGCATCGCGGCGCTGGCATACCTGGGCATAGAAACAGCCTTTAGCGCCGCGCCGGACATCGTGCCCCAAATGAGCGCCGGAACAGCGGCCGCCCCCAAAAGTTTGAGCGAAGCTACCAGCCCTGAAAAAGGCTACTTTGTCCTGTATCCCGACGGCCCGGGCGGCGAGGTACGCATTTTGGCGCAGACAAAAGCCGGCGCGTTCATACGCGACGCCAGCGTCAACGGTACAACGATAGCCGCCGAAACCGACGAGCCAGCCGCTAACGAGGACGACGGCGAAGACGGCGAAGACGAAGAGCCGGACGGCGAAGATCCCGCGGAACCCGCTCTGCTCGCCTATGTCTTTACCGTCAACGGCGCGGGCTATACCGCCTTCAAACTAACCGTAGTAGACGAAGCCAGCGGCGAAAGCGCCGACTACACCGTAACCCTGCAGCCGTCCAGCATGAGCGGCACAGGCACGGCGCTGGACGACCTGACCGGCAGGCTGTACGACGACCCCGAAGGCGACATAACCAAACTGTACGCCGGCCTTGCCACGCACACCACCCAGCTTGACACGCTAATACTGGCGCTGGACGAGCTGGAAGTGAACGCCCAAATAGCGATGCTGACCGAAAAAACGCTGGAAGGCGGCGGCCCCTGGCAGGCGGACATCACCGGCGCGGCGTTTATCTACATTCAGTTTAATGACGGCGGGCGCTTTCACCCCGTGCCAAAGGACAGCCTGGGCGCGGCAAGCATATTGCTGGCCGACGGCGGCGGCACGGCGAGTTTTACCGTCAATAGCGACACACTGACCATAACCGTCGCCGGAAGCGGAGAACCCGCCGCGCTGTACGCCGGCACCAACAGCGCCGACTGCCAGAGCCTCGTTTTGTTAAAGCAGCAGTTCGACCTGCTGGACACGGCGCTGGAGGCCACCTACCTAACGCAGGCATCCTTCAATAGCGCGTTAACCAGTTACTACACAAAAACCCAGATTGAGGGCAACTATACCGCGACGGCGGATTTGGCCGCGTGGGTGCAAACCAACGCGCTGGGCAGCTATTCAACCACGGCCGCCATGGACACCGCGATAGCAGACGCGATAAGCGACGCGCTCGCGGACTTTGACGACGGGGACGCGGTGGACGTGAAAATAGAGGCGGTGCGGGACGCGCTGGCAGAAAGCATTGGCGACCTTGACACGGCGCTAACCAGCCTTACCAGCAAAGTTACCGCGCTGGAAGCCGGAACCGCCGCCTTTGTGCTGGACAGCGC
>JAITGR010000044.1 GCA_031280455.1 Spirochaetaceae bacterium | reverse complement strand
CAGGCGGCAAACTTGCGTCGTTTTATGTTACCGGCGGCGAACCGCTTTTGCATCCGCAGATTTCTGAAATATTCGGTATAGCCCGAGAGTATTTTCCCAAAACGGAAATAGGGTTTATGACCAACGGTCTGCTTTTGTTAAAAATGCCGGAAACATTTTGGGAAAAATGCAAAGAATATTCTGTCGCTATAAATATATCGAGGTATCCTATCAATCTGGATATTGAGGCGATACGGGAAAAAGCGAAAACATACCAACTGAAAACTGATTATGTTGGGGGAAACGATGTGCCGATAAAATCGATGTGGAAATACCCGCTGGATGTGGAAGGAAAACAGCCGCTTAACCGGAGTTATGGCATTTGTTCCCAAATAAACCGCTGCATTACGATGAAAGACGGCAAAATATATCCGTGCAATACCATCGCGGGTATAGGACATTTCAACAAGTATTTCAACAAAAACCTGGAAGTAACGCCGGCGGATGTTCTTGAACTGCATAGCGTAACAGATGTCAATGAAATATACCAATTTTTATATACGCCAAAACCGTTTTGCAAATACTGCAACCGTAAAGGTGTGGAATTTGGCATACTGTACGGAAACTCAAAAAAAGAAATTGGGGAGTGGTCCTAAAAAAGGCCGCTCCAAACAACGTTTTTTGGAAAATGCCGGCGGAGAGACTTGAACTCTCACGAGGTTGCCCCCAGCAGATTTTGAGTCTGCCGTGTCTGCCATTCCACCACGCCGGCGGCGCAAAGAAGCCGTTCGGGAAGGGGATTTACACTCTTGGGTGGGGATAAATCGTCCGAACGGCCTCGCGTATAAGTATAGCACAGCATCTAAAATTATGCTAGTATCATTTTGTGATTGCATACATTATCCGGCGCCTTTTACTGATAATTCCTACACTGTGGGCGATTATTACCATTAACTTTTTTATTACGCAGACCGCGCCCGGCGGCCCCGTTGACCAGGCCATTGCCACTATGCAGGGCTTGGGCGAAAGCGCCGCGCTGCAGCGCGTTGCCGGCGGCGCGGGCGATACCGCGGGGGCGGGGGACAGCTCGCGGAACACAACGTACCGCGGGGCGCGGGGCCTCGACCCGGAAGTCATTGCCGAAATTGAAAAACGCTACGGGTTCGACAAACCCATAGGCGCGCGCTACCTTGAAATGCTCAAAAATTACGCAACCTTCAACTTTGGCGACAGCCTATTCCGCGGACAAAGCGTGCTTTCGCTTATCGCCGGACGGCTGCCGGTTTCCGTGTCGCTGGGACTGTGGAGCACGCTCATAATCTACCTGGTTTCAATACCGCTGGGCGTCCGCAAAGCCGTGCGGAACGGTAGCCGCTTTGACACCTGGACAAGCGCCGTTGTCGTTATTGGCAACGCGATACCCGCGTACCTGTTCGCGGTACTGCTGGTCGTGCTGTTTTCCGGCGGCTCGCTCCTAAAGATTTTTCCCCTGCGCGGCCTTTTTTCGGTACGCGCGGCGGACTTCAGCCTGGCCGGAAAAATCGCCGACTATTTTTGGCATTTGGCGCTCCCCATAGGCGCGCTGACCATAGGCGGGTTTGCCAGCCTTACCCTCCTTACAAAAAATTCTTTTTTGGACGAAATACACAAGCAGTACGTTTTTACCGCGCGCGCCAAAGGCCTTACCGAAAAAGCGATTTTGGTAAAGCACGTCTTTCGCAACGCCATGCTCATCGTCATTTCCGGCTTTCCCGCCGCGTTTATCTCGATGTTTTTTACCGGCTCGCTGCTTATAGAAGTGATATTCAGCCTGGACGGACTTGGCCTTTTGGGGTTTGAGGCCACCATGCAGCGGGATTATCCAGTCATTTTTGCCACGTTGTACATTTTTACCCTGCTCGGCCTCGTGCTCACGCTCATTACCGATTTGACCTACACGCTGATAGACCCGCGCATCAATTTTGAGGGGCGCGCATGAGCGGCGAAAGACGCGGCGACGCCTGGGCGCGGTTCAAAAAAAACAGGCGCGGGTTTGTTTCGCTCTGGATTTTTGCCGTCTTTTTCGCAATCAGTTTGTTTTCGGAATTTATCGCCAACGACAAACCGCTGGTGGTCTACTACAAGGGCGCGTTTTTGTTTCCCCTGTTCAAAAACTATTCGGAACTGGCCTTTGGCGGCGAATTCGACATTACCGCCGATTACCGCGACAAATACATTCAAAACCTGCTGCGCGAAAACGGCTTTTACGTAATGCCGCCCATACCGTTTTCGTTCAAAACCATCAACTACAACCTGCCCGTTCCCGCGCCCTCCCCGCCTTCGGGCGAAAATCTGTTAGGCACCGACGACCGCGGCAGGGACGTAGCGGCGCGGCTTTTGTACGGGTTTCGGATTTCGGTGCTGTTCGCGCTGGCGCTTACCGTCTTTTCCACCGCCGCCGGCCTCATACTCGGCGCGTTGCAGGGGTACTACGGCGGCTGGTTCGACTTGCTGTTTCAGCGTTTAATTGAAGTTTGGTCGGGGATGCCCATGCTGTTCATGCTGATAATCCTGTCTTCCATCGTGGAGCCGAATTTCTGGTGGCTGCTCGGCATTACGCTGCTGTTTGGCTGGATGAGCATCGCGCGTATCGCGCGGGCGGAATTCTTGCGGGCGCGTAATTTTGAGTATGTGCTCGCCGCCCGCGCGATGGGCATGTCCGGCAGACGCATCATGTTTGCGCACATTTTGCCCAACGCGCTCTCGTCAACGTTGAGTTACCTCCCCTTCATCCTGGGCGGTTCGATTACAACACTCACCTCGCTGGATTTTCTGGGCTTCGGCCTCCCCTCAGGCGAGCCGTCGCTTGGCGAGCTGCTGGCGCAAGGGAAGGCAAACCTGTTCGCGCCCTGGCTGGGAATAACGGCGTTTTTCGCGCTCGCGCTTACCCTTATTTTGCTGGTGTTCATAGGCGAGGCGGTGCGGGACGCGTTTGACCCAAGGAGACGCGCGTGAGTTTGCTGGAATACCGTAATTTTTTCGCCAGTTTTGGCAGCGGCTGCGCGGCGCGGGAAGTTGTGCGCGGCGTAAACCTGCGCATTGACAGCGGCGAAACGCTCGCGCTGGTCGGCGAAAGCGGCAGCGGAAAAACCGTCAGCGCGCAGGCGGCGCTGCGGCTGCAAAGCGAAACCTGGATACAGTACCCCAAGGGCGAAATTTTATTTGACGGCAAAAACATTCTTACCATGACCAGTGCCGAACTTCGCGCGATTCGCGGTAAAGACATAGGCATGATTTTTCAGGAGCCGATGACCAGCCTCAACCCGCTGCACACGGTCGAAAAACAGCTGGCCGAATCGGCGGCGCTGCACCAGGGACTCTCGCCAAAAGCCGCGCGCGCGCTTATTCTGGACTACCTAAACCGCGTTGGCCTGCGGGACGCGGCGGGACGGCTCGGCGCGTACCCCCACGAACTTTCAGGCGGCGAGCGCCAGCGCGTTATGATAGCGTTGGCGCTTATCAACAAACCCCGCCTGCTCATCGCCGACGAACCGACAACGGCGCTCGACCTTACCATACAGGCGCAAATCCTGCGGCTTATTTCCGGCCTGCAAAAGGAAATGGGCATGGCGGTTTTGTTTATAACCCATAATCTGCCGCTTGTGCGCTCGTTTGCCGGACGGGTGGCGGTTATGAAAGACGGCGTTATTGTTGAAGAAGGCGCGGCGGACGCCCTTTTTGACGCCCCCCGGCACGAGTACACCAAACTGCTGCTAAATTCGCGCGCGCCGGAACGAAAGCCGCCGCCGCCCGCGGACGCGCCCGTTGTGCTGGAAGCGCGTAATCTGAAAGTCCATTTTCCGGTACGCGGCGGCATTTTGCGGCGCGTCCGCTCGTACATACGGGCGCTGGACGGCGTTGGGTTTACGCTGCGGCAGGGCGAGACGCTGGGCGTTGCCGGCGAAAGCGGCAGCGGCAAAAGCACGCTGGGCAAGGCGCTGCTGCGGCTTGTTGAAAGCGCCGGCGAAATATACCTGCGCGGCGAGCCGCTGCCCCGCGCCGAAAAAGAACTGCGACCCGCGCGGCGGGGCATGCAGATAATTTTTCAGGACCCGTACGGCTCGCTTTCGCCCCGCATGACGCTGCGCGAAATAACCGGCGAAGGGCTTTTAATACACGAAAAACTCACGCCCGCTTGCCGCGAACAAAAAGTCCGCGCCGCGCTCGCCGAGGTCGGGCTGGAAAACGAGGATTTTTTAGACCGCTACCCCAACGAATTTTCAGGCGGCCAGCGCCAGCGCATCGCCATTGCCCGCAGCCTCGTGCTAAAGCCGGAAATACTCATTCTGGACGAGCCGACATCCAGCCTTGACCGGACGGTGCAGTTTCAGATAATCAATCTTTTGCGGACACTCCAGGAAAAACACGGCCTGTCGTATGTGTTTATCAGCCACGACTTAAGCCTGGTGCGCGAATTCTGCGACAAACTACTCATTCTAAAAGACGGCGTGTGCGTGGAAAGCGGCGATACGCGCGAAATCTTTGCCGCCCCCAAAGAAGCGTATACCCGCGACCTGCTGGCGGCGGCAGTTTGAAAACCGCCCCCCGCCGGCCTGCCGCGGCAATGCTGGCGGCGCTGCTCGCGCTGCCAGCGCACACGTCACACGCCGAAACAATGCCGGATGGCGCGCTTGCCGCCCAGGTAATTATGACCGGCATAGACGGGTGCGGCGCGCTTTCGCCGTCCGAACAAAGCCGGTTACGCGCGGTTCCCGCCGGCGCGGTGCTCTTGTTTGGAAAAAATCTTGCGACAAGTGAAGCGCGCGTACGCCAAATGAACATCGAAATTCGCGCGCTTGTCAAAAACGCCTGCGGAATAGCCCCGTTTATCGCCTGCGACCAGGAAGGCGGCGCTGTGCAGCGGGTGCGCGTGGAGGCCGCCCGCCTTCCCGCCCCCGCCGCGTACTGGGAACAAGCTCGTGTTTCCGGCGTACCGGCGGCGCTGGAAACCGTGTACGCCGACGCCGCCGTGGCAGCTCGCGCGCTTTCCGCCCTGGGCATAACGCTTAACCTCGCGCCGGTAGCCGAGCCGCTCACCGTGGAAAACGCCGCGTTTTTGAGCACCCGCTCGTATGGGCCGGACATTGCCTTTGTATCCGGCGCGGCGCGGGCGTTTGTCGCGGGCATGGCTTCCGGCGGCGTTTTGTGCGTGGTAAAACATTTCCCCGGCAACACCGGCACCGACCCGCATACCGCAAAGCCGGTCTGGAAGGCGAGCGGCGACGAACTCCGCCGGTTAAGCGCGCCGTTTTTTGCCGCCGTAACCAGCACGCCGCAGCCGGCGCTCATGGTGTCGCACGTTGTTGTTCCCGCCTGGGACGCGGCGGCAAACGCGAGCCTGTCGCCGCGCGTTGTGCAAATACTGCGCAAGGACTACGGTTTTGACGGCGTTATCATCGCCGATGATTTTTCCATGGGGGCGGCAAGCGGAACGCTCGAAACCAGCGCGTTGGCAGTAACGGCGCTGCAAAACGGCGTGGATATGGTGATGGCGTGGCCGGCAAATCTGGAAGCGATACACCGCGCCATACTCGCCGCGCTGCGCAGCGGGGCGCTTAAACGCTCCCGCCTGGAAGAGGCCGCAAACCGGCTGTTAAAAGCAAAACAGGCGCTCGACCGGCCAGGCGGCAATTAAATCAGCGCGGGGCAGGGTCAGCCCGGCCAGCCTCGCAGACCAGGCCGTTTTCCAGCGCCGCGAGAAAGCCTTCCGCGCATTCCCGCAGCGCGGCGGTAATAACCGGCTCTTCGTCCGGCGAAAACGCGCTTAACACCCAGCCGCTAATGTCCTGTCCTTTTTCCTTAACGCCGCCTGGCCGCCCTATGCCGATACGCAGCCGCCAGAAATCCGCCGTCCCCAAATGGTCGCGGATAGAGCGCAGACCGTTGTGCCCGCCAAGACCGCCGCCGAATTTGTACCCGGCTTTCCCTAAAGGAAGCTCCAGTTCGTCGTGCGCCACCAGCACCGCGCCGGGCGGTATTTTAAAGTACGCGGCGGCGGCCTGCACGGCCTGTCCTGAATTATTCATGTAGGTTTCCGGCATTAAAAAATGACAAACGCCGCCTTCCAGCGGCACCGGCGCGTACAAACTTTTAAACTTTTTTTGCCATTGCGGCGCGAGGGGCAACAGCCGCGCGAGCAGGCGGCCAGCGTTATGGCGCGTGGTTTTGTATGCTTCGCCCGGGTTGCCAAGAAAGACAACAAGGCGCGGGACGCAGGCCATTACAGCCCCCCGAGCGCAGCGGCGGCGACATGTCCGGCCAGCGCGCGGGCGGCCTTTCCCCGGTGGCTTATCCTGTTTTTCTGTTCCGCGTCCAGTTCCGCCGCCGTTTTACCAAGAGGCGGAATCCACAAAAGCGGGTCGTAGCCAAAACCGCCTTCGCCGCGCCCCGCGCCCCGCACAATTTCGCCTTCCAGCGTTTCCTGCGCGGCGAAAAACCGCTCTGCGCCCGTAAGCAGCACCATAGCGCAGACAAAGCGCGCCGTGCGGCAGGACGCGCCGCCAAGCTCCTGTAAAAGCAGCGCGTTCCGTTCCGCGGCGCTCATCGCGCCTTCCGGCGGCAGACCGGCACACACCGGATGCGGCCCGCGATAGCGCGCGGAATAAATACCCGGCCTGCCGCCCAGCGCGTCCACACACAACCCCGAATCATCGGCAATAACCGGCTCGCCTGTCAGCGCGAACAACGCGCGCGCTTTAATAAGCGCGTTTTCCAAAAACGTCGCGCCGGTTTCCTCCGGCTCAAAATGAATGCCCTGTTCGGACGGAATGCGAAGCGTCAAACCCGCCGCGCCGGAAGCGGAAAGCGCCCGCGAAAGAACCGCGAGCAATTCCTGTTTTTTGTGCGCGTTGCCGGACGCAAACCAAATCGTCATGACGCCCCTTCGGTTTTTTCTTTTTTGGGCGCGGCTTTGGCATGCCAGCGATTATCGGCTTTTTCAAACTGGGTCTTTGGCAGAAAAACCTTGCGGCCATCTTCGGCCGCCAGCGTAACCATGCCAAGCACCGCGTTTATCTCGCTTACCCGCCACAACGCGCCCGAATAACTAACCCGCGCGCCCTCCTGCGGCATCAATTTTAACTGTTCCTGATAAAAATCGTGCTCGTACGCGAGGCAGCACAGCAATTTTTCGCAATGGCCGGATATTTTGAGCGGATTTAACGAAAGTTTTTGGTCTTTTGCCATTCTGATAGAAATCGTTTTTGTCCGGTTAAAAACGCCGCGGCAGCAAAATTCCCGCCCGCAAACCCCCAGCCCGCCGTTTATGCGCGCGTCATCCCTAAAGCCAATTTGCCGTAACTCTATGCGCGTCTTAAAATACGAAACAAGGTCTTTCAGCAAAAACCGGAAGTCAATGCGCTTGGGCGCGGTGTAAAAAAACACAATTTTTGGGTCTTCCAAAAGATGATGCGCGGAAAGCAGCTTCATTTCTGGCAGGTGATGTTCTTTTATCATGTCGCGGCATATCAAAAAAGCCTTTTCTTCCAGCGGCACGTTGTTACGCGCCCGCTCCAGGTCGTCATCTGTGGCCGGCCGTTCAATCTGCGTAATTCTGGCAATTTTTCGTTTGTTTGTATCGCGCTTTATTTGCCGGATTATAACGGCCAAATCCCGCCCGTATCTGGTGGGAACAAGCACCTGCGATTTAGGAGGAAGAAGCTCGCCTCTGTAGATAGCGTAAAACGTTTCGGAAGAACAGGCAAGGCGCAGATGATAGAGCGGAAGGTCAGGCGCGAGCATTGATGCTTCTATCGCCTCGACAATAGCGTCATCAACAATATCGTCGTCTTCCAGCCCTTCTAAATCACCGCCAAAATCATCGTCGCTTAAATCTTCTTTTTTCATATACGGAGTCTATCAAACCCCGCGCCGCACGGCAAGGCCTCAAAACCAGCAAAACCAGTTTTGATGCCCTGTCCCTAAAACTCGGCAGCCGCGATTTCCTGAATCGTAAACGGCGTTTTCTGGTTGCCTATAAGAAATTCAAACGTTTCGCCGGACTTTTTGTTCATCAGCGCCGCGCCAAAAGGCGACAAATACGAAATAATCCGGTTGTTCGGGTCAGATTCCCACGGCCCCAGAATCGAATAGGTTTCATGCTGCCCGCTCGCGTCATTGCGCAGCGTTACTTTCGTCCCAAACGAAACCCGGTCCGTGTTCACCGTTCTGGGGTCAAACGGCTGGGCGCGCTCCAGCTCGCTTTTCAGCTTTGCGATGGTCGAATTCAGAATTTCCTGCTTTTCTTTGGCGGCCTTGTACTCCGCGTTCTCGCGCAAATCCCCCAGCGAAAGCGCGAACG
>JAITGR010000224.1 GCA_031280455.1 Spirochaetaceae bacterium | reverse complement strand
ATATAAAAAACTGCAACACGATTTGTACTACATAAAAAACATGTCGTTCTTTTTGGACGTGTCTATCTTTTTTAAAACACTGGTAACTATGGTAAAAAAACTGGGCATATAGCCGCCGCCGTCGGGTTTTCGACGGCGTAAAACGCGGGCTTTGCGATGAGGTTTTTGTCGAAAAGCAGCGGACTGGACGCAGACCGCCAGCTTGCCTCGTCGTCAAGTCCCCAGAACGTTACCCGCGCGATGCGGCCCGCGCAGGCAATAAACACCTTGAACAGCGCCGCGAACATACAAGCCTGCTCTGCCGCCTGCGCTTCCGTCAAGCAGAAGTTCTCGCCGGCCTGGACATCCAGCTCACTCACACTCACTTCAACACCCAAACACGCAAACCGCTCCAAGGACTGCGCTACATCAGCCGGCTTCGTGCTCAAACAGTAGTGCCCCTGCATACCGATGCCGTCAATCAGCGGCCGCCCGCCCGCGCGGGTGTTGGCGGCGTTCAACTCCTTCACCATGGTATACACCGCGATGGCTTTGTTCTGGTTGTCCAGATTGAAGTCATTGTAGTACAACTTCGCCTCGCAGTCCGCTTCCCTGGCGGCTTTGAACACAATCTCGATGTATTCAGGCCCAATCGCTTTGTACCAGGGACTTTGCCGAAGGGATGCTCGCCAATCATGGGGATTCGGCGGGTTGTCAATAATCGCTTCGTTCAGCACGTCCCAGGAAATGACCCTCCCCCTAAAATGTTCCGCCGCCGTTTTTGCGTGAACGGTGAGGTTTGTTATCGCTTCGTCCCGCGGAATGCCCTCGTAGTTCATCCAGGCGGGCGACTGCTCGTGCCATGCCAGCGTGTGGCCGTGCATTTTGATGCCGCGGGCGAGCGTGGCGTTGACAATCGCGTCCGCTTCTTCAAAGACAAACGCGCCTTTATGCGGCTGCAGCGCCGCCGGTTTCATCGCGTTTTCGGCAGTAAGCACGTTGAAGTGGCGCGCCAAAAGCTCAAAGCGTTCTCCGCCCAGGTCTGAAGCGGACACAATGTTGCCAATTAAAAAGCAGTTTTTGTGCCGCTCGTGAAGCGGCGAAAAATGCTGGCCACAGGCGGGCGGCGTGGGCATGGTCAGTTTTCCAGCAGAATAAGCTCGACGCGGCGGTTTTTTTCGCGGCCTTCGCCGGTGGCATTCGTTGCGATAGGCTGACTGGAGCCGAAGCCCTTTGTCATAATGTGGCTTGCTTCCCGTACTTTTGTGCGGACAAGATACCCCGCTACCGCCGCCGCGCGGTCTTCGGACAGTTTGCGGTGGCTTTCGGTGGAGCCGCCCGCGGCGGCGGTATGGCCGGCGACAAGAATGTCGCGGTCGGGGTATTTGGCAAGAAGCGCGGCGATTTTGTCCAGCTTCGCTTTTTCGCTCTGGCGCAGTACGGCGGAGTCCCCTTCAAACTGTATGTTTTCAATGTTGATGCTGATGCCGTTTTCTACTTTTTTTACGCTGGCGCCGGTAAGCCCGCGCTCGTGTAGTTCTTTTTCAAGGTCGGCGGCCACCGCGTCTTTGTTCATTTCCTGCGAGTACAGAATTTCGGCCTCTTCCCGGGAGCGGAATTCGTGCACGGAGCCGTCGGACATGGTAAAGCGCAGCTTGAACTCGCCGCTGGACGCCGCCGGCTGGCCGAGCGTCCGGTCCCAGTAGATGGTCTGATTGGTGTCGCCGGTTACCAGGGTGATGACGGTTTCGCGGTTGATGTCTTTTTCGCGGGCGTTTTTGCCGGCGGGTTTAGAAAGATAATTGCGCGGGCTTTTTTCAAAATAGTCGTCGTACTGTTGGCGGATGCGGTAGCGCACCGAAAATGCCGGGTAGGTTTTATCGCGCCAGGTTTTTTCGCCCAGATAAATGTAGGTCGCGTCGAAGGGCAGCCGCAGCAAATCTTTTAGGCCGAAATTGCCCTGCATGTCGTGTACTTCTTCCCCTTTTTCCACCCATGTTTCGCCCTGGTTTACGTTCCGCGCGGGAAAAACCGGCACGTTGCGCACCGAAGGGAAGGCGTAGCGGCGATTAACGCTCATTTTTCCCAGCGTGTCGCGTTCAAAGAGCGAGGTATACTCGTTGGTAATGTTCAGGCTTTGCGAGCCGTCGGCGGCGGTTTTGTTTACCATAACCTGAAACAGCGCTTTGTGCAGCGCCTTGCCGCTTTGAATGCCGGTAACTTCGGTGCTGATTCGGTTGTGAATCGATGATGTGCTGGAAAGCGCGCCGTTAAGGTAGTATTCTTCGGTTACCTCGGAAAGAATTCTGAATTTGTCGCCATTGCGGTATTTATACGCGAATTCCTCCGCCGGCAGTTTCGCGGCGAAGGCGGCAAGCGCCGCCAGTGGTAAAAGCCATTTTTGAAAACCCATTACAATACAGTATCGGCAAAATAATCCCGCAGCCCAAGGGAAGCGCTGATTAATTGAGAATTGAGAATTGAGAAAGGAGAAATCCACGAATGTACGCGAATTATAACGAATATAGCGCCATTATTAGCATTATTCGTGACCATTCGCGTAATTCGCGGTCGAATTCCGGTTTAATCAGCGTTTTTCTAAAGTCCGCGCCGTGTTCTGCCGATAATGGGGTATATTGTATCGCTGGAGTTGAAATGATGTCTAAACGGTTCCGCTGCGCGGCGCTTGTGTTCTGTTTTGTTGGGGGCGGTTTTTTGGGTGCTGATTCCGCGCGCGCGGAGTCCGCGGCGAAGCCGGATGTTCAGGCGGCTGTTTCCGCGCCCGCGCCGGACACCAAGTCGCTCGCGCCGAATTCGGTGCTTTTGGAAAATGACATTTTGGCGTTTTACGGGCACCCGAATTCCAAAAACATGGGTATTCTGGGGCGTCATTCCAAAGAAGTTCTGCTGGAACGCCTTAACGCGCTCGCCGCTGATTACAAGGCTGTTAGCGGCGGCAGAGAGATTAAAAAGGCGTTTTACATTATTTACGCGACGTGCTGGCCGGAAGGCGAGATTGGCATTATCAACAAGGATAAGCTCCAGGAATACATTGATTTTGCGCGCGAAAACGACATGCTCGTTTTTCTTGATCATCAGATTGGTAAGTACGACCCGGTTAAATCGCTGGAGCGCATGCTGCCGTATCTGAAATACGACAATGTGCATTTGGCGCTCGACCCTGAATGGCGGACGACCAAGCCCATGCAGGAGATTGGCAGTGTCAGCGCCGAAGA
>JAITGR010000179.1 GCA_031280455.1 Spirochaetaceae bacterium | reverse complement strand
GCGCGCCAGCGCGTTTTCGCGTATTTTCCGCCAGCGGGCGGCCAAAAAACCCATCACCCCGCCGCCGTGCCGCACATCGCGCACCGCCGCCGCGTGCGGCGCTGCCTCGTGGGGGTCATGGCCCTGTATGGCGGCGGTAAGAACGGCGCAGCGGCTTTTGTACACGCAGACGGCTTCCGGCAGACTAATGCCGGCCTCCAGCGCCGCCTGCCCCGCCTGCGCGTACAGGGGCGCCGCGTCTTTGCGGCATTTGGCAAGCTGCCGGCGGCTGGTAAGCGCCGCCGATTCAAGCTGCGTTAACCGGTCAATCTCTTCTTCCATACGCGCAATTTGGGCGCCCGCTTCTTCGCGCTGGAGCATGATTTTGTCGTACGATTTGATGATTGACCGCAGCGCCGGCGGCGTTGTGGCGGCCTGCCCGTCGCGCAGCCGTTCAAGCGCGGTTTTTCCCAGCGCGGCGTGCAGGGACTGCACGGTTTGGCGAATGCGGGCGCGCTCATCGTTTAAGTTCCGAATCGACTTTATGCGTTCATCCATGCTGTACTACACTACCCGCCAAAATAATTGAGAATTGAGAGTTGAGAATGGAAAAATCCGCGAATACCACGCCGCCATGGCGGCAGGGATGCCGCCTGGTGACCAAGCGTGGCGTTTTGCGTATGCGAAACGCCATAAGCAAAAACGCCATGATTGCCGCCGCTGTGCGGCGTTGCGCGGAGCGCAACGCCAAGCCCAAAGCGCGAAGCGCTTTGGGCAGGCCGCGCTAGGGATAGACGCGGAAATACTTTTTGCGGAACGCAAAAAGATTGGAGCGGATAGCCCGGTTTTTGCGCAGCAAAAAAGCGCCCCTGTGCTCATGCGTGATGTACTCTGCATTTTCCTAACGCCTCGCCGCGCTTCGGGTTGTTTTTAGAATACCGTCAATTTTCTGGTAAATGTCGCGGTCAAACGTTTTACCCAGCAGCGACGGAATAACACGGTTCACGTCTGCGTACCATTCTTCCCGCTGGGCATCCGTCAAATCGTTGACGACAAGCCCGTGCTTCTTCATCTCCGTAATCGCCCGGTCCTCCAGCGCGCCGATAGAAGCCTCGTTATTGGCGACCGTCTTTGCCGAAAGCGCCAGGAGGCGGCTGCGATATTTTTCTGGAATATGCCGCCAGGTAACATCATTCATCACGATGCCGCCCATAAACGGCGCAACCTTGATATTTGCCATGTTTTTGGCGATGCCAAACGCCTGGGTTGTGGCGACATTTATGGGACTTTGGTACAGCGCGTCAATCCGGCGGCTGTTCAAAAACATAATAATATCGTTCGATGTCGCCAGAACAAGCTGGTACCCCATCGAACTGAATGCGTCATTAAACGCCGTCAACGTGCTGTCAGAAGCCAGTTTTTGCTTCTTCAAATCCTGCGGCGTGAACACCGGATTGCGGGAAAAGAAATTGACCCAGCCAATTTTTGACCAGGCAATCGTCTTAAAACCCGCCTGTTCAATACCGGCCTCCAAATCGCCGCGAATAGCCCCCAGCACCGCGTTCAGTTCGGCATCGGTGCGAATAAAAAACGGAACGCTCAACGTCATAATCGCCGGCGACACCTGACTCATGCCCAGCGAGGTAAACACCGCCGCCTGCAGTTGGTTTTGCTTTAGCTTACGCAGCACATCCTCTTCGCTGCCGGCCATCCCGTTATGGTACACGCGCAGTTCCACGTCGCCGCCAGTCGCCTTTGACCACGCCAGCGCCAGTTCGTTGAGCGCGGCCCCCCAGGGTGTCGCTTCCGGCGCGAGAGATGCCAGCTTAATCACGAGAGTTTTTTTTGCCGGATTTTTCTGCGAAAACACCGCAAGCGGCATCATCACGGCCAAACAGCCAACCAGTACAAGCGCCGTACGCGCGCGTAAATTTTTAATCATAGCCCCAGCATTCCTTTTTTAAGCAATTTTCTTTAGACTTGAAAATACCAGAAAGTTATGTTTTAGTTAAGGCGGTACAATGAATCTATCCCAAAGGCAGGCGGAGTAAACCATGCGAACATTCGTGGTAAAACCGCGTAAAGCGGGGTTGTGGGTTGTAACGGCCGCCGCGCTGCTTGCCGGCTGGCTTAAAAGCGAAATCGCCCTCATGGCGGCGGGCGCGTTTTTGGCGCTGCTGGCAGCCTACAGCCTGGCCGCCGCCCTCGTCCTTGCGTGCGCCCACCGCCGCCGCGCCGCGAGTCTGCGCGTCCGCATACATCCGGCGGTGCTCGATGCCGGCGGACGGGCGGCGCTCTGCCTTGAACAGCCGGCCTCGTTTTGGCAGCTGCCGGCCTGCCTTGTCCGCTACCGCCTCGCGCTGCGGAGCGCCGATGGCCGGCGCGTCGCCGCGCGGTTTCCGCCTGAAATTTTCGCCGCGCTCCCGTGCGAGTTCCCGGTACAAGAGCGCGGCGCGTTTTTCGCCGCCGCCGATTTTCTGGAAATCTTCGACTGCTTCGGCTTTTGGACGGCGCGGCTTACCCTCGTGCGGGAAGAGGCGGCGCGGCTGTGCGTTACCGTCCCGCCGCTCGAACTTCCGGCTGCCGCGCGCGCCCAGCACGGCGG
>JAITGR010000154.1 GCA_031280455.1 Spirochaetaceae bacterium | reverse complement strand
AAAGCCGCGACGAGCTGGCGGTGCTGGCAAACACCATAAACGACATGACGCGCGGCCTGGTTAAAGCGGCAATGGCAAGCCAGGATTTGACGATAGGCAAAGAAATACAAAAAAAATTCATACCGCTGGAAATGGATTCGTCGGGCAACAAAAAAACCTACGGCTTTGCCACAACGCCCGCCGCGCAGTTTTTTGGGTACTACGAAGGCGCAAAAGGCGTTTCCGGCGACTATTTTGACTACCGCAATCTGGACGGCAGATATTTTGCCGTTATAAAATGCGATGTCGCCGGAAAAGGCGTACCCGCCGCGCTCATCATGGCACAGGTCGCCACCATGTTCATCAATTATTTCAACGGCTGGTCATCCGGCGAAAAAAGTTTTCAGATAGAAACGCTGGTGTATCAAATAAATGAATTCATCGAAAAACTGGGCTTTAAGGGACGCTTCGCCGCGTTTACGCTCTGCCTGTTCGACAGCGAAACCGGCCTTCTGCGCTTCTGCAACGCCGGCGACAACATTGTGCACCTGTACGACGCCAGCGAGCGCAGCATGAAGCGCGTTATCCTGCCGCAGACACCGGCAGCCGGCATCCTGCCCAACGAAATGGTGCAAATGGGCGGCGGCTACCGTGTTGATACGGTATACATCGACCGCGGCGATATATTGCTTTTGTATACAGACGGCATCGAGGAAGCCAAGCGGAAATTCCGCAATGCCGAATACCAGGAAATTGTCTGCGAGTACAACAACGCCCCCAACGATACGCCGCACGAAAACCACGTTGTGGGGCAGGGCGACGAAGAGATGGGCGCGGACAGGGTGGAAGCCATCATCAACGCGGTAATGAACAAATCAATGTATAATTTATTTAAATACCACAATCCGCAGGGCGACATTGAATACCATTTTGATTTTACCGGCTGCAGCGAAACCGCCGAAGACCTCATCATGGCGCTGGTATCGGTCGAGAAAATTTTCCGCATGTACTACAACCCGCAGGTGCAAAACGCCCGCGTTCTGGTCGATTCAAAAATAGACGACTTTCTTAAAAAGCATTTTTTGGAATACAATAAATACTGCGCGTCGCAGGAAGCCTTCCCGGAGAGCGACAACTACCTGTACTATCTGGGGACGCACGAAGACGAGCAGTACGACGATTTAACGATTTTAGGTATTAACCGGAGGTAAACGGAATGGGAAGTTTTTTTGACAACATGAAAAACGCGCTGCAGGACGGCTGGGAAGCCTCTAAAGATTTTGCCGCGAAAGCGGGTTCAAAAGCGCAGGAATTGGGCGAAAAAGGGGTTATAACGGTCGAAATAAAAAAACTGGAGTTTAACGCCGAACGCTTGATTAAAAAACTGGGGCTGGAAGCGTACCAGCAATTCGCGGAGAACGGGGCCGAAAGCGTCAGCGCAAACCACCCGTCCGTCGCGCGGATTTTGGCGGAAATCGCGGACATAAAATTACAGATTGAACAGAAGCACGCCGGTTTGCAGTGAGAATAACCATACTCGGCTCCGGCACCTCGCACGGCATACCAGTCATCGGCTGCGACTGCGCGGTGTGCCGCTCCGGCGACCGCCGGGACAGGCGGCGGCGCGCGTCCATCTATGTGGAAGGGGAAGCCGGAGAGCGCTTTGTTGTTGACACCGGCTGCGATTTTCGCGCCCAGGCGCTGTCGGCGGGCATACACCGGCTGGACGCGGTGTTCCTAACCCACGCCCACGCCGACCACCTGCACGGCCTGGACGACCTGCGCCCCCTCACCTGGGACGGCCCGTTGCCGGTGTACGCCAACCGCGAAACGCTCGCCGACCTGTGCGAGCGCTTCGCGTACGTTTTTAAGGAAACACAACGCGGCGGCGGCAAACCAAACCTGGCTCCGCAGGTCATAGACGCGCCGCGCACCCTGGCCGGCATAACCGTAACGCCGCTCGCGGTCAAACACGGGGCGCTGGACGTACTGGGCTATGTGTTTACCGAAGCAGGCATCTCCGCCGCCTACATAACCGACTGCAGCCAGCTCCCCGCCGCAGCCTGCGCGCGGGTGCAAACCTGCGACACCCTGGTAATCGGCGCGCTGCGGGAAAAAGAGCACCCCACGCACTACAATTTTAGCCAGGTCTTCGCCCTGCTTGCCGCCCTCTGTACCACAGGCGGCGACTGCCGCCTGCGCCGCGTCTACTTTACCCACATATCCCACGAAACAAGCCACGCGGACATAGAAAAACGCGCCGCGGCCTGGCTCGCCGCTTCCAGCCTGCCCCTGCTGTCCATCGCGCCAGGCAGCGATATGCTGCGCCTGGACATCGGGCATGCGGACGGGGCGCCCCATCCTTCCCCCGCCGGATTTGGATATTTCTATGGATAAAAATTCGTATTCTGATATGGGGCCTATTGTGGCTCTGGCGACTGCGCGTGGTGAGAGTGCGCTGGCGCTGGTTCGCGTTAGCGGCGAGGGTTCGCTGGGTTTGCTTGCCTCCTGTTTTTCGCGCCCGCGCGCGTTGCTGGCGGCTCGTGGTCATTCGCTGGTGTATGGCTGGATTGACGGGGGCGCGGACGGAGGGGGCAGGGTCGACGAGGTGCTGGTGCTGGTTTTTCGTGAGCCGCATGGGTTTACTGGTGAAGAGGGCGCCGATATTTGTTGTCATGGGGGGGTGGCTGCGCCTGATGCGGTGGTGCGGCTGCTGGTGTCGCGGGGGTTTCGGCCTGCGTTGCCGGGTGAGTTTAGTTTTCGCGCTTTTTTGAATGGTAAGATTGATTTGAGTCGTGCCGAGGCTGTTATGGAGTTGGTGTGCTCGCCGAATGAC
>JAITGR010000127.1 GCA_031280455.1 Spirochaetaceae bacterium | reverse complement strand
CAATAGTTCGTTTTTCTCGATTTCTTTTATAATAAAGGCGTTGGCATCCGACATGGGCGCCATGTTGCAGCGCGGAAACAGGGCGGCAACTGCCGCTATCGCAAGGTATTTTCCAAGTGTTTTCATGTTTGTAATATACCAAATTCCCGGCGCGTATGTCGAGGCGTTCTGCCAGATTTCAGATTTCAGATTTCAGATTTCAGGCCTTGCGCCGGCATATCAGAGCAAAACAGACGCGCTGGTTTGCGCCGAATTATCGCCAAAAACCCGCCCCCCGCCCCCCGACAACCGACAACCGACAACCGACAACCGACAACCGACAACTGACAACTGACAACTGACAACCGACAACCGACATGCATTAACTTTTCCATGGAAAAATAAAACTTTTGAGGGTGCGGCTGCCGGCGGTTTCGCGTTCTTCCTGCAAAAGTTCGTTCCAGGGAATGGCGCGGCGGTTTGTGCCGGGGTGTTGTTCCAGATAGTCGTACTTGAACAGGCGCAGGCGCAGACCTTCGTCGAGGAATAGGAGCATACCGCAGGGGCCGGGGACGAGCAGCAACACAAAAAAAACAGAAAGCGCAAGGAATACCAGGTTGTGCAGGAACGAAAAAACGCAAAACGCGGTGTTGTCAAAAAACAGTATGTAACATTTTTTTATCGCTTTCTTTATGTCGGGTTCCAGTCTGCCGCACACGGCGGGGAAGAATTGCAGGGCTAAAAGCGTGCCGGCCAGTGCCCAAAAAAGCAGTATCGCTATAAAGAGGCCGGGGATTGTTTTAAGGCGCACGTAAAAAGGAATGACGACGGCGGCCAGGAGGACCACGACGGCGATAAGAGCGGCGGCAAGAAGGCCGGGGCACAGCGCGGGTTTTATGTTTTTAAGGAAATCGCCTGGCCCGAACGTGCCGTAGTCGGAGAGTGTTTTAACCGAAAGCGCGGCGGCGACCAGGTAGATGCTGCCTACGGCCAGGCCGGCGGCAAGGGCGAGGACGGCGAACACCGGCACGCCGCGCAGCATGTACGCGGCAAAAAGAAAAAGCGCGGCAATGGCGAGAAAGCCCAGGTTCAACAGCATGACGCGCAGCATGTTGTCCCATAAATCGTAAAAGCATTTTTTTAGTAAAAAAAGCAACACTGCGGCGCGTAGTATACGCCGAAGGCGGCAGTTTCGGACAGACCCGCGCGGGGGCTGTCCGCTGCGGTTTGTTCTGCTATACTTACCGCATGAGAACATATATCAATACGCTTATTATTGCGATTACGATTATTCTATGTGTAAAAATATTTTCGGGTAATTTGATAGCGCTGAAGGTGGCGCAAAATAATTATATAACCGTAACCGGTTCCGCTACCAAGTCGTTTGCTTCGGATTTGATTGTATGGCGCGGGTCGTTTTCCAAAACCGCGAAAACGACAAAGGAGGCGTTTGAAGGCCTGAAAACCGACACGGTGGCGGTAAAAAACTATCTTGTGGCCGGCGGTGTGCCCGAAAGCAGTATTATTTTTTCGTCTATTCAAACGAATGAAAATTACGACTATGAATACAATCAGGACGGCAGAATGACGAAGCAGACATTCACCGGCTATACGCTTACGCAGCAGGTAAAAATAGAATCGTCTGATGTGGATACAACGGAAAAAATCTCCCGCGATATAACGGCGTTAATAGATGTGGGTGTGGCGTTTTTTTCGATGCCGCCCGAATACTATTACACGCGCCTGGATGAGGTAAAGCTGGATTTGATTAAAAAAGCGACAGAGAACGCGCGTCTGCGTGCCGAAACTATATCGCACGAGGGCGGCGGCAAGCTCGCAAAACTGCGGACGGCGTACCTGGGCGTGTTTCAGATAACGCCTGAAAATTCGTCGACAGAAAACTACAGCTCGACCGGTGCCTACGATGTGTCGTCAAAAAACAAAACGGCGTTTATTACCACCCGCCTTGAATATGTGCTGAAATAGACGCGGCGGCTACCCGCCGCAGGCGGCGCACTTGTTTTTGAACGCCGCGCCCGAAGGCGTTGCGGCAAGCCCCCCGCGCGCCGTTTCCCGCAGGGCCGCCGGAAGCGTCTCGCCGACCTCGCGCATCGCGTCGATTATCTCGTCAACGGGAATCGGGAGCGCCATGCCGGCAAGGGCCATCTCCGCCGCGCTGAGCGCGCACATCACGCCGCCGGCATTCCGCACGATGCATGGTATCTCGACAAGGCCGGCGACCGGGTCGCACACAAGCCCCATCTGGTTGGCGATGGCGATGCCGCAGGCGGCGGCGGCCGTCTCCGCGCTGCCGCCAGCCATCTCCACCAGCGCCGCCGCCGCCAGTCCCGCCGCGCTGCCGCACTCCGCCTGGCAGCCGCCCTCCGCGCCGGAGATGCTCGCCTGGTTCGCAATCACCATCCCGATACCGCCGGCGGTAAAAAGCGCCATAACCGCCGCCCGCTCGTCAAGGCCGCGCTCCTCCTGCATCGTGATAAGCGCGGCGGGGAGTATGCCGCAGGAACCGGCGGTTGGCGCGGCGACGATTTTTCCCATGGCGGCGTTGTATTCCGCGCAGGCGACCGCGCGGGCGATTGCCTGCGCGCAGAATCTGCCAGAAAGCGGGTTCTTTTGCGCCGCCTCCATAAGCCGGAAGCCGCCGCCGCCTGAAAGCCCGCTTGTCGAGCGCAGCTCTTTTTCCGCGCACTTTTCCACGGCTTCCCGCATCACCTGGTAATTGCGCCGCATCGCCGCGTAAAGCTCGTCTTCGGACTTTTCCATCGCCGCCGCCTGGTCGCGCAGGACAAGCTGCGAAATCGAGCCGCCCTCCGCGGCGGCTTTCTTTACCAATGCGTCTATCGAACGGTAATCAATCAATTTTATGCTCCCCCTACTCTATCGCGCGCAGGTAGACCACGCTGGATATATGCGGCAGTTTGCGCAGAATGAAGAGCGCGTCCTCCGACACGTGTCCGTCTATTTCGACAATCATCACGGCGGTATAGCCCTTTTGGGGGCGGTTCAGCCTGAAATTGCCGATGTTAATGTCAAAATCGTTGAGTATCGCGGTTACCGACGCGATAATTCCCGGCATATCTTGATGAGCGATGATAAGCGTGTCTTCCTTCCCGCTGAACGATGTTTCCATTTCGTTGAGTTCGGTGATGACGATGTTGCCGCCGCCGACCGATGCGCCGCGCACCGTGCATTTCTTGCCGCTTTCGCCGGAAAGGGTCAGGCGCGCGGTATTCGGATGGGCGCGGGGAATCGTAACTGTGCTGAAAGAAAAACGCAGGGCGGCTGCGGCGGCGTGTTCAAAGCTATTTTTGATGCGCTCGTCATCCGGCGCCATGCCCAGAAGCCCGGCCACGAGCGCCTTGTCCGTGCCATGCCCCGCGCCGGTTTCGGCAAAGGAGCCTGACAGCTCGATACGCGCCTCGCGCACCGGCTCGCCTAAGAGTTCGGCGCTTACCTTGCCGATACGCACCGCGCCGGCGGTATGCGATGACGAAGGGCCAATCATCACCGGCCCGATTATGTCAAACACATTCATAAGTGCAGTATACGCCGAAGTGCTGCGCGCGGCTATACAAGCCGCATCTATGTAACAGAGCAGCCGGCCAGCGCGCTCTGCCGCTTCGACTTGAGGCAGGTTTCAAACACATCGTTGGAGACAAGTTTGAGCGCTTCGGTTGGGCAGACGCGCACGCATGACGGATGGTCGGCGACACCGGCGCAGAGGTCGCATTTGTTGGCCACCTTGCGTCCTGCCTCCGCGCCGGAATCCTCCCCGCGCACCTGGGCGACCTCGACAATTTCCACCGCGCCGAAGGGGCAGGCGATAACGCAGTTCTTGCAGCCAATACACTTGGCGGTGTTAATGACCACCGCCCCGTCGCGGACGCTGATAGCGCCTGATGTACAGGCCTGCTTGCACGCGGCATTTTCGCAGTGGCGGCACTGCACCGGCGCGGACAACTTTGCCGTCTTTACCATAAAAAGGCGCGGGTTAAACGCATACGAATCGGGGTCTATCTCGAAAATGCGCTTGCCCTCGTGCGCTACCACACAGGCTATCATGCAGGTTCTGCATCCAATACAGCGGGTTGTACTCGCCTGAACAAACTGATTCATGTCATTACTCCTTCGCGCACCGTACGCGCCATTCATAGTATACGGGAAAAGCGCTGTTTTTACGAGCCCCCTTGCAAAAAAAAATTGTTTTTGATAGATTATTAACAACCACATAGGCGCGTATATACTACCGCGCCTTTCCTGTGGCCGCCGTCTTGTGCGGCAAAATAAAAATCAGTGTTACCGTGTCTCGAAAACTACGGCAATAGTAGCGCCGTTTTTGGCACGGGTCGTAAGAAGGAGAACAAAATGGCAAAACAGTTATTGTTCAATGAAGAAGCCCGGCACAAGCTCTTGTCTGGTGTCGAGCAGATTTCCAGGGCCGTAAAGGTTACTTTAGGGCCGAAAGGGCGCAATGTCTTGCTCGACAAGAAATTCGGCGCTCCCACTGTTACCAAGGACGGTGTTTCTGTCGCAAAAGAGGTTGAATTGGCAGACCCGTACGAAAACATGGGCGCGCAGTTGTTGAAAGAGGTTGCGACCAAGACAAACGATGTCGCCGGCGATGGTACGACAACCGCTACCGTTCTGGCGTATTCGCTGGTCAAAAAGGGTTTGGAGGCGGTCGCCGCCGGCATGACGCCTATTGAATTAAAGCGCGGTATCGACAAAGCGGTGGAGATTACCGTTGCGGAAATCAAGAAGAATTCCAA
>JAITGR010000104.1 GCA_031280455.1 Spirochaetaceae bacterium | reverse complement strand
GACACCTATAGCAATGTATTTATAGAGACCCCCATTACCAGCGATGCGGCGGCGGTTGTGGCAAGTGGCGCAACTACCGCAAACATCCAGGCCACAGCCCCCGGTACAAGTTATGTGTTAAAAAAAGACGGCTCCCTGTGGGCGGCGGGCAACAACGAATCCGGCCAGCTTGGGACGGGCAGCACCTCCCAAGCCGTATACCCTTTTGTGCAAGTTATTGACAGCGGGGTTACGGCAATCGCCGCCGGCAAGGATTACGCCCTGGCGATAAAAAACGGAAAAGTTTTTGGCGCGGGCAAGACAGACGCCATGGGATTAGGGACATTTTATATTTCATGGACAGCGGCATTTCCGCCAAGAACATCCTGGACGGATACCGGCTTTGGTTCCGAGGATACTCTTACATCCGGCGCTATCCCAACCAAGATAGCGGCCAGCCAAAACTTCTGCTCGTATGTGATTGCCAGCGATGCTTGTTTGTATGGAGCAGGGCTGAACGCAAACAAAGAACTTGGGCTTCAAGGCATATATCTCTCACAGCTTGATGGCGGCAAGTGGGCAAATATCTTGAACGCTGCCACATACATAGGCGCGGGAGAGGGCCATGCATTTATTGTACACTCCGGCGGGGGGCTTTACATGGCGGGGAAAAACAACAAAGGCCAACTGGGACGGGAACATAACACTACTCCAGGGGATACGTTTGAGTCCGTAACAGACTTTTCCTCTGGCGCAAGCGGTTTTGCCGCCGCCGCCGCCGGCAAGGAGCATAGCCTGGCGCTGAAAGACGACGGCAAGGTCTACGCGGTCGGTAGTAACAGCGCCGGCCAACTGGGCCGCAATGATAACCAGACTGAATGGGACTCAGGATGGGCAGAAGTGCAGTACGCGGAGTAAGCGCCGCGCCGGTATGCCGGCTGCCGGCCAAGATACGGGAAAACGGCGGTCGCGGCATTCAAGGCTCAAAGCGTTGTAAACTCAGGCGCAAAAACGGCACAGCCGTTTTTGCATGCTCAAAATCCGGCGTTGCCGGATTTTGAGCATGGCTGGACAAATTGACCCGCGCGGGCGTATACTTAGAGCATTATGAGTGCATTGCCTAGGCAGAAACTTAACGACTACTACGACCAGTTTCGTCCGGTGGATGTTACCTTTACCAAAGAGGTTATACAAACAACGGGGTTGGTTACCAAAGAAATTCAACTGAAATGCGCGTCCGATTTTTTCCCGTGCGTTATCTATTCTACTTCGTTCGAGGCGGCAAAGGTCGTCGCCAATAATAAATCCGGTTTGCTCGACAAGTTAAAGATTACTAACAACATGTTGAGTATCCGGTTTTTCTTCAAAATACCCGCGACCGAAGAACAGGTTGTTTTTCTGGTTCCGGCGCGAATGACGGGCAATTCGTCGTACGGTGAGTCGCCGGATATGACCTGCTTTACGCTGGATTTTTCCTCGCGCCCCCCCGATGATTTTATTGAAATTATGGGGCGTATTCTGGAAGCGACTATGAACTTTGCCAAGCGCCGCGAGGAAAAGGTGCAAATCGCGCCGGAGATGATGCGGAAAATGGGGCTGGTATCGAAAGACGCGACCTTGCAAATGGGATCGCTTGTCCGCCGCTGTATTCTGCGGGAGGTCTCTTTTGGCAGTGCGCGGGTTATTGTCATGGATAGTCTGCCGGAGGATGTCCACGAGGCTGTTGTCAAGATTGAATTTGACGACCCGCGCGAAGACTGTATTCTGCACGCAACGCTGGTTAAACAGGACTTGGTCGCCAATACTAAAAATATGTACATGCTGACGCTGGTGTACAACGAGCCGGTGCCTATGCCGTACAAAGTGCGGCTTAATAATTTTATTACAACGATAAAAGTTGACGCGCATAAAGAACATGGTTCGCCGGAGGACGCATCGCCTATAACAGGCGCGCCTATAACAGGCGCGTCTGCCACGGACGGGTCTGCTACAGACGGGGCTGCCGATGCCGCGCAGCCTGTTGTGGATGGTCTGCCCGCCACGGACGCAGCGGACACCGAGGCATCTGCCATCTCGCCGGAAGAGAAATAGCGCCTGTGGCAGATTCTTTGCGCGGCGGGCGGCTTTTGTATGTTATGCTGCCTCCAACGAGCGATATTGCGCATCGTCTTACCGGCGGCGCTGACGGCGCTTTTCAGATTCGTTCTGATATTCCTATTCCGCTTGAATGTGCCGAGGGCGAGTCTGCCGCCGATATTTTGCCGCGGCTTAATCTGGAAATGATTTTGGCTGGTATGATTCACGCGCTGGTGGATGGCGGCTCGCCGCACCGGCGCTACTACCGGCAGTTTATTCGCGCGTGTAAGCCGCGTCTTCTGCGCGAGTTCTGCGAGGCGGCGGCGGTTAAGGCCGAAAACGGCGACTTTGCGCTCTCCGGCGAGATTGCCGCCGCCCTCAAGGCGGTGTTTCCCAGGTCGGCCAAGGCGCTGCACGCGCGCGCGGTTGTTTTTGAGGTTGAAGCGGCGTCCTTGCGCGCGCGCGGGCGTACTCACGCGGCGCGGCTGGCGGAAAAAAAGGCTGGCGCGGCGTATCGTGCCGCGTTGTCGCTGAAAGAGCCGCTGACGCGGACTTTGTTCAATGCCGGTTGTTTTTACTTTAAGCTGGAAAATTACGCTAAAGCGCTCGCGTATTTACGCCAATTTTTGCTGTTGAGCGGCGACGACGCGCAAAAAAAAGAGGCGGCGGAGTTGGTGCGGCGTATCGAAAGCGACAATCTGGATTCGGCGTTGCTGCGGGAGGCGCGGGCGAGTATCGAAGGGGGGGAGGCGGCGGCGGCTGTGGAAAAGCTGCGCGTCTTTTTGCGGGATCATCCGGCGGTGTGGCAGGCGCAATTTATGCTTGGCTGGGCGCTGCGCCGCCTGGGGTACTGGCAGGAGGCGGAGGAAGCGCTGCGCCTGACGCTTGCCGCCGGGGCCGCCCGCGCCGAAATTCGCAACGAACTGGCGCTGTGCCTCTTGGAATTGGGCCGGCCAGATGAAGCGCGGGCGGAGCTGGAGCGCGCGCTTGCCGGCGAGCCGGAAAACATTACGGTGCTGTCGAACATGGCCGTACTGGAGTTAAAGGCCGGCAGCAAAGACAGGGCGCTGGCGCTTTTTAGAACTGTCCTGGAATACGCTCCCGAAGACCCTATCGCCCGCCGCTACGTGGATCAGGGATAAAAACACTTAAAAATCATGTTCTTATACCTATAATACGCCGCAAGGGGTGCGGTGTCCTCGAGGAGTGCGGCTTTTCGCTGTGGATGAGCCGCAGCATCCGCGGCGACATACGCGGGCGTAAAACCCCGCCAGCGCCCCTTGTGTGTCCGGTTAAATTGTACTAAAGTTTGTTTTATGGAGGATGTATGAAACGATTGTTTTTAGCGGCGGCTGCTGCGGTGTGCGCGGCAAGTCTTGGCGCGTGTAAAAAAACGGACGCGGGGATCATCAAGGTTGGCGGTATTTTCCCGCTTTCTGGCGATGTCGCGGTGTATGGCGTGGATTGCCGGAACGGCATTTTGCTGGCGCTTGACGAGATTAACGCGGCGGGCGGGGTCAATGGCAAGCCGCTTGCTTTGCTGGCGGAGGATGACGAGGGCAATCCCGAAAAAACGGTGAATGCGTACAAAAAGCTCACGACCAAAGACGGTGTTTCGATGATTATCGGTTCGTTGACATCGGGCTGCACGATTGCGATTACCAAGTTGGCGCAGGCGCAAAAGGTGGTGCAGATTGCTCCGGCGGCGACGAATCCGGCGGTTACGGATGCCGGCGACTTTATTTTCCGCACCTGCTACACGGACCCGTTCCAGGGGACAGTTGGCGGTTTGTTTGCCGCGCGTGATTTAGGCGCGCAGCGGGCGGCGATTTTGTTCGATATTGGCAACGACTATTCGACCGGCCTTACCGACAATTTTATTCGTTCTTTTGAGGCTGAAGGCGGTGTTGTCGCGGTGCGCGAATCGTATAATTCAGGTGATGTCGACTTTAACGCTCAGATTACCAAAATTAAGGCGGCGGCTCCCGATGTGGTGTACTTGCCCGACTACTACTCGACGGTGGCGCTCATCGCCAAGCAGCTTCGCGCCCAGGGTATTCAGACGCCGATTGCCGGCGCGGACGGCTGGGACGGCCTTACGAACAATGCCGGGGACGAGGTGCTGAACGGCTTTTATTCCAATCATTACGCGCCCGACTCTACCGACGCTAAAGTGGTGAATTTTGTAAGCTCGTATAAAAAGAAGTTTAACAACGCTGTGCCAACGGCCTTTGCCGCGCTGGGCTACGATTCGTTGTATCTGCTGCGGGACGCGGTCGCAAACGCCGGGCCGGATGCTGATAGTTCAGCGGTTAAAAACGCGCTGGCGGCGCTGCGGGGCGACTACCTTACCGGCAATTTGTCGTTTGACGAAAACCACAATCCGGTAAAATCCGCCGTTATGGTAGAAGTGGTGAAGGGGCCGGACGGCAAGCTCACAACAAAATATAAAACGACGGTGAATCCGTAAGCGTGTTTTGTTCGCGCAATCCGGCTGGTATGCCGGCCGGCCGGGGGCGGCGCCGCGTGGGGCGCTGTCTCCGGCTGTTGTTGTTTGTGGTGTTGGGGGCGCTGTATGTCTCGTGCGCCACGCTTTCCGGTTCCGCCTCCGGCGGCGGCGCGCAGCAGCGCACCCTTAAAAAGCGCCTTGCCGGCCATGCTGTCCGGCAAGACTATCTTTACGAATTTTTCCCCGCGTGGCAGCCGGTGTACGGCGGCATCGACGCGCTGGCCGGACGGACGCGGCATCCGTTGCTGAAATTCTGGGCGCTCCGTGTTGATTTGCGCGCGGACGCGCTGGAGTTTGTCCTAACGCCGCCTGTGCCGCCTGTGCCGCGGGCAAAACGGCCGCCGGGCGCGGGCGAGGTGTACTCGACAACAATAAGCGGTTTTGCCCGCGCCAATGATTGCATCGCGGCGATAAACGCGGGGCCGTTTTCGCCGGTAAACGCCCGCGTGGGTGAAATACGGACGGTTATCGGCCTTTTTGTCGTGGATGGCCGTCTGCTGGCGGAGGCGCACGCGGGGCTGGGCGCGCTGGTGTGGTACAAAAACGGGCGGGCGGCGATTCTGCCGCAGCCGGATGCGGCGGCGGCGGCGGTGAGCGGCGCGGTTCAAAACGCTGTGGGCGGTTTCCGCGTTG
>JAITGR010000054.1 GCA_031280455.1 Spirochaetaceae bacterium | reverse complement strand
CAATAACCGCCTTAATTTTTTCCGGCGCAAAAACCCGGTCCATCCCCCGCTCACACAAGTCGGCAATCGCCAGCGGCGTTGTAATCTCGTGGCAGAACACCGCGTCCAGCCCCAGCACACAAGTATCCGCCGCCGGCTGCTCCACCAGATGAGCCTCAAAAATCTTCTCCGCCAATGTTTTACCCATACCCATACTCCTTTAGGCGCATTTCTTGCGCAGCAGCGCAAAAAACCGCGTTATCTGCTTCCTTAGGCCGGCATGGAGGCCGGCTACAAATCCAGTAAGCCCAAACAGCAAGGATGCTATTTGGGGCGACATCCACTACTACCCCAGCGGATTTGGCGCTTTGCGCCCAATCCGCCCCCGCCCCAATCCAGCAACCAGCCCAAGGCGCTTTGCGCCTTGGGCGTGGAGTTTGGCGAAGCCAAACTCCAGAAGCAACCCGGCAAAGCCGTTTTGCGGCCACATCCGACAAGGCAAAAATGCTTGGCGGGGCGGGAGCCGCCGTAGGCGGCGGCGGCGAGGCGAGGCCGCTGTTCAGTCCGGGGAAGTGTGGTACTGTTCGACCACGGCAAGCGGCAGGTTTAGTATACCGGCGATTTTCTCGTGCCGCATACCAAACCGCAGAAGGCTTTTTATCGTTGTTTCCCGCTCCTTCTCCAGGCCTTCTTCATACCAGACTTCTTTCGCTTCTTCTGTGTCCCATTCTGTTATCAGCATGTTCATTACCTCCAAACCGTGGGTTTCTAAAAACCCCCTTAAAACATTGTGTTTTACGCAATACTCTATCGCCGCCTTCATCGCCAATTCTTTCGGCAACTCCCGCTCCATTTCCCGCACCTTGTCCACAAAAACACTGTAGCCGCACAGTTTCTCGCACTTGCGCGCTATCTCCGCATTGTGCCCTTTGTTGATGTTGTACACCTTCACCTCCAGTTCCAGCGGCGCGGAAACGCATCCTCGCAATCCGCCGGCGTCTTTGAAAGCGTCGGAGAGCTTCAGCGCTGTCTGGTCGGGCCAGGGTTTTGTCCCGTTGTACAGCACGATGAACTCGGGCGCGGGAATCTTCTCCAGAACGCTTTTGTACAGGTTGCGGCGTTCCACGATTTTTTCGTAGATGCGCGCGATGTAGACGAGCAGGCGCAGCGGCATGTTAGGGTTTATCGTGCTTTGGTGTTCCATGACAACGACCAGAACATTGCCGATGGTAAACGAAATGTCGTTGAGCTGGCCCATATAGAGAACGTCTGAAAGCGTGTTGATTTCAACCGGTATGTCCGGCGGCGGCGTTACCCCTTCGAGAGCGCCATAAAGTTCGCGCAGGGCATCCGCGTCGCTGAAAAGAAAGGAGAACACGCTGTCTTTGTACTTGCTGTTCGCGGCCATTCATTCACTGTACGCCCTTCGACGACTTTGCGCAACCTCCAGAAACGAAAATCGCGCCTGCGCGCTGGTCTACCCCCGCGTGTTTGGCCCGAGGGCGGCTGCAGACTGCCAAGCCCGCGCGGCGGGCGCGAACAGCGTCTATGTCGTTGCTAAACAGCTCGCGCAAGTCAGACAGCCCCAAAGCCATCAGCGCCATGCGGTCTATGCCTATACCCCACGCGGCAACAGGTACATGAACACCGAGCGATTCGGTTACTTCAGGCCGGAACAGGCCGGAACCTCCCAGTTCAAACCAACCCAACTGCGGATGTTTTATGTGTACTTCAATAGACGGCTCGGTAAAAGGGAAGTAGCCAGGGACGTATTTTACGTCTTCCGCCCCCGCGACCTCGACGGCGAACATTTCCAGCATACCCAGCAGCGTTTTTAGGTTGACATTTTCGCCCAGTACAATGCCTTCAGTCTGGTAAAAGTCCGAAAGATGCGTCGCGTCCACTTTATCGTACCGGAAGCAGCGGAGAATGCCAAAGTATTTGCCGGGGATTTTCGCGTGCGGCAGTGTTTTCGCGGACATAACGGTTCCCTGGCTGCGTAAAATAAGCCGTTTGGTAAAGTCGCGGTCAAACGTGTAGTTCCAGCCGCGGCTGCCGGTTGTGCCGCCGTTTTCGTGCGCCGCCGCCACATTGGCAAGCCAGTGGCCGTCTATCGTCTTTGCGCTGACCGGCGACGCTATGTGGTATACGTCGTGAATATCGCGGGCGGAATGAAACTGCGGCATGAACAACGCGTCCGAATTCCAGAATTCCGTTTCAATAAGCGGGCCGTCGAATTCTTCAAACCCCAGCGAAACCAGTTTGTCTTTGGTGTCTTCCAAAAACTGGGCGTAGGGATTGGTGCGGCCAATAAGAAGACGGGACGGCGGGACATGCACGTTATACGGCCGGAACACGGCGGTTTTCCACGAGCCTGTCTTTAGCATCTGCGCCGTAAGCGGGCCGGTTTCGCTGCCATCGATGCCGGATTTTTCGAGCGCGACGGCGAGCGCCGTTTTGCAGGCGGTAAACTGGTACCACACCGTCTCGCGCTCCACAACCCGAAACGCCGCGTCCTGCGCGCCGCGCTTTTTCGAGACCGCCGCCAGCACCGCCTGTTCCGCCGCCGGCAAACCCGCGCCGGCAAACCGCCCGTTCTTGCCACGCGCCAGCAGCGACACAAGCGGCGCGAAAAAATCCGCCGGCGGCGGATTTTTCAACACAAGCCGTTTCGCCGCGTCCAGGGCAAGAATACCGGCCTTGGCAAGAGCGCCAAACGCGCTGCCGGCATCTTTTGCGTCGAGACCGGCTTTACAGGCGGCCTCCGGCAACGTAAACGCCTCCACAGACGCACCCGCAGGCACCGCCAGCGCGACAAGACGCTGCTCAGGCGACCCCTGTTCCGCCCACAAACCACCCAACTGCGTCAGTTCGTAAAAAACCGCCTTTTCGCGCCGGCTCTCGGCAACAATATCCTTGCCTGCCAGCCAACGCAGCGCCTGGTTACCGTTTCCGGCTTTAAGCGCGAGGCGCTGCTCAATTATTTCGGCGGAAAGCTCCGCGCCAGGCTCGAACGCGAGTATAACCTTTATCTCCAGCGGATGCAGACTAGCCGCAATGTTTTGTGTATCCATACATACTATAGTAGGCCGCCCCCGCCGCTTTTTCAAGAGCGCCGAAGGCGCGCAGCACATTTGATAAGGCAAAAATGCTTGGCGCGCGGGAGCCGCCGCGGAGCGGCGGGGGGCGATTTGCACGCCCCTCTATGCGCGGAAACACGCAATACGCTACAGTATGCGGCATTATGTTTACACCATTATTCCTTTTAGACTCGTACGCACTCATTTACCGTGCGTACTTTGCGTTTATCGCACGCCCCTTACGCAACAAACAAGGCCAAAACATTTCGGCCCTATTCGGATATTGCAGAATCATCTCCAATTTACTCACCCGCAAAGAACCCGGCCTCATCGCCGCGGTTTTCGACTCGCGGGAACCAACCTTTCGCCACAAAGAATACCCCGCCTACAAAGCCACACGCGACAAAGCCCCCGACGACCTCCACAGCCAGATACCACTCATCGAACACTTCCTCTCCGTCCTCGGCATCCCCATACTCCGCCGGGAAGGCTTTGAAGCCGACGACATCATCGCCACACTCGCCAAAAAATGCCGCCAGGAAAGCCGCGTATGCTACATCGTTTCCGGCGACAAAGACCTCCTGCAACTCGTCGGCGACACCATCTACGAACTCCGCCCACTCAAAAAACAAGTCGTCAGCGGCGCCAGCTTCATAAGCCCCGGCACAGAAAACACCGACAACACCGAGCCATTCAGCACACTCAGAAAATCGCCCCTCACAGGCTTTGAAGTCATCGACACCAGCGCCGTCCAGCGAGAGTGGAGCATCCTGCCAGAAAACATCCTCGACTTCCTGGCACTCACCGGCGACAGCTCCGACAACATCCCCGGCGTCAAAGGCATCGGCGAAAAAACCGCCGAACGCCTCATACTCCGCTACGGCACCCTGGACAACATCTACCAGAACATAGCCGGCATAGACGGCGCCACCGGAAAAAAACTCACAGCCGGCAAAGACGACGCCTACCTCGCCAAAAAACTCATCACCCTCTGCGACACCGTCCCCCTCCCCATCACCGAAATCAACGCCATCAACACCGGCACACTCAACTACAGCGACGCGGCCACCCTGCTGCAAGAATACGAAATCCGCTCGATAGCGCAGGAATTTTCGCGCCTTGCGACAGAAAGATCCGGGCAGGTGGGGGGACACAACCATGGAGAACCGGCGCAGCTCCGGCAAACCGGCGCGCACGAGGCCGCCGCCCCCCCACACTCCGGCCCCGCGCCCGCCTGCCCCCCGCCGCAAACACTCGCCGGCAAACGCGGGCGCGGCTCCTCCGCTACCCCCTCGCAGCACACCCAGCAGACATCGGCATACGACACCATGCTGCCGCCAGTAACCATCCCGCCAACAAACGCCGCGTACCACCCCCTGCTTACCGTACCCGAAGTACAAGACCTATTCACCCGGGCGCGGACACAAGGCTTTTTCGCCCTGGACTTTGAAACAGACTCACTCGACACAGCGACCGCGCATCCAGTCGGCCTCTCCATCGCGCTCTGCGAAAACGAAGCCTACTACATCCCACTCGCCCCCCACGGCCCCAACGCCGATTCGCCATTCGTCGACCCAACCGCGGTGCGAGACCTACTCGCCGTCCTGCTGGAAGACAGCGCACTGTGCGTCGCCGCGCACAACGCCAAATTCGACTACAAAGTAAGCCGCGCCTGGGGACTAAAACGCTGGAACGCCGCCATTTTCGACACCATGGTCGCCGCCTGGATTATCGACCCCGACCGCGAATCATTCGCGCTCAAAAAAGTAAGCGGCCATTTTCTGGGCATAACCAGCTTTATCACCTACAAAACCATCGTACCCAAAGGAAAACCCTTCAATACAATCCCGCTCGATTTAGCCTGCCGCTACTCCGCCGAAGACGCCGACCTGTGCCTCCGGCTAAAAAACAAATTCCAAAACGACGGCAGCCTAAACGC
This sequence comes from Spirochaetaceae bacterium, assembly GCA_031280455.1. Next base: position 229 of record JAITGR010000054.1, on the reverse strand, counting down.
GGAAGCCGGCGACCTTTTTTACAAAAAAGAAATGCCGCTCTTGCCAGTGCTGGCCGAAATGGAAATGGAAGGCATACAAATAGATATAGAAGGCTTACGCACATACGGCGTTGAACTTGCGAACGAACTAGCGGCCATACAGTTTGATTCCTGGCGCATGGTCGGCCACGAATTCAACCTGGCTTCGCCCATGCAGCTTCAAAATGTTTTGTTTATTGAACGCGGCCTT
>JAITGR010000003.1 GCA_031280455.1 Spirochaetaceae bacterium | reverse complement strand
TTATGCACAGCCTCTTCCGCGTCTTTCCCCCAGGCAAACGGCCCATGACTCGCAACCAGCGCCGCCGGCACCGCCGCAAAATCGAGCCTGTTTTGCTGGAACGTTTCAACAATAACCAGCCCCGTCTCGCGCTCGTACGCGCCGGCAATCTCCGCGTCCGTCATACAGCGCGTACAGGGAACCGCGCCGTAAAAATAGTCGGCATGCGTCGTCCCCAGCGCGGGAACAGCCAGCTTCGCCTGCGCAAAAATCGTCGCGTATGTAGAATGGGTATGAACAACACCGCCAATCGCGGCAGAAGCCTTGTACAGCTCAAGGTGCGTCGCCGTATCAGACGAAGGGCGCAGCGCGCCCTCAACAACCGCGCCAGACATATCAACCACAACCATATCGCGCGGCGCAAGGTCATCGTACGAAACACCACTCGGCTTTATCACAACGTATTTTCGCGCAGCGTCTATCGCGCTCACATTCCCCCAGGTAAACGTAACCAGATTGTAGCGTGGCAGCGCCTTATTCGCGGCGCACACCAACTGTTTTAAGTCGTCAAGCATGATTTTTCTCCTAAATCCCAAACCGGCGGCTACCCGTTAGGCCGCGCCAGCACACCCCACACCGGCTCCAGCGCGCGCCGCAGCGCCGTGTATTTTTCGTATTTTTTTTGATAGATTTCTCCCCGCCGCGCGTCAGGCTCTACCCGCGCCTTAACACGCACCATCTTGCGCGCCGCCTCGCGGTAATCCCCGTACACCCCCGCCGCGACAGCCGCGGACATGGAACAGCCCAACGCGCCCAACTCCGGCGCGTCCACCGTTTCCACCGGCAGCCCCAGCACATCGGCGAACATTTGCACCCAGCAGGCCGAATTCACCGCGCCGCCAGCCATACGCACCGCGCGGGGAGGCTGACGCGTCGCAAGCAGCCGTTCAATATGCGTTTTATGCGAAAAAGCGACACCCTCGTACACCGCGCGGACAGCGTGCATCTTTTCGTGATACGCCGTCATACCCGTAAGACAGGCCCTGCCCAACGGATTATCGTTGGAGCCATTCAAAAACGGCAAATAACACACATCACAGGCCTCCGGCGCGATTTTTTCAACCTCGCCGTCAATATAGCCATACCGGTTAGCGCCGGAGGGAATTTCGGCGGCATGAACAAAGCGGTCAAGAAACCAGTCCAAATTCCCCGCCGAAGTCGGACTACACGATTCAACCAAAAACAACCCGGGAATCGCAAACAGCGAATTCATCAACTCGCCGCCATCCCCCGTCGCGCGCACCGGCTCGGAGGCGACATACTCGTTAATGCTCCAGGTTCCGGCAATAGTACAAAAATCGTCCGGCGACGTAACATCCATGGCAATAGCGCAGGCGTCAATGTCAAACATACCGCCGGCGACCGGCGTACCCTCACACAAGCCCGTCAACGCCGCGGCCTCACGGCTTACACACCCGCACAAATCCTGCGAATATTTAAGCGGCGCGATTTTTTCGTACACCTCGCCAATACCAAAAGCCTCCAGCATATCGCGGTCAAAACGCGCATCGCGGATATTCATAAGCCCCGAACCAGAAAAGTCCGTCGCCTCCGCGTACGCCTCACCCGTCAACCGGTAGCGAATAAAATCTTTAACCGAAAAAACCCATTGAATATCGTCGTACACAGCGCGTTCATGGTCTTTTAACCACGCCAAAAGCGACACCTGCTGCGACGCCAGAATACGCTGCCACAAACGGTCGGCAAACTGGCCGGGAATACCCGCTTTGTACCATTTTTCGGGATACGCCCAAGCCCTGCCATCCGTCGACACAATCCCGTTATACGCCGGGCGGCCCTTTTTGCCCCAGGTATACAGCCCCTTACCATGCCCGCAGACCGAGACCCCAAGAATGTCCGTATTTTTAATACCCGATTCGTCAAGGGCGCTCCGCATACACGCGGCATTATGCGCCCAAAGCTCTTCGCAGTCGCGTTCCGTCCACCCCGGCTGCGGCGTCAGCACCGGCGTATGCGTGCCCCGCGCGATAATCTGCCTTCCGGTAAGATCAAAAATAGCGGCCTTAACCATAGTACCGCCATTATCGAAGCCCGCCACATATTGAGCCATAGTATTTCCGCTGTTTGGGTTACGCCACAACCCCGAACATCCCGCACGACACCTGTGGATTTCAGAATTGGGCGCATTTTTGCGGGCGTACCCGCAAAAACCGGGCTATCCGCTCCAATGCTTACGGCGCGTACGCCGTAAGCATTCCGCTTCTATCCCTTGCGCGTTTTGCCCAAAGCGTACCGCTTTGGGCTTTTTTTACAGACTGGTCATCGAAAGAACCATCGCAAAGAGGGCGACGGTTTCGCACAAACCAACGACGGCAATGTACTGGGCAAAGCCCTTGCCGGTTTCAGCCTGCGCATCGCACGCCGCCGCGCCCGCCTGCCCCTGCGCAATCGCGGAGAAGGCCATCGCCAAACCGGAGCCTATGCCAAAACCCAGGTACAAGCCCGCCTGCTCCATGTTCGCCAAGGCAGCCGTTTTCATCTGCTGCATCAGGATAAACCCGTAAAACGTCTGCGTCAGCGGCGCGCCGGCAAACGTCATCAAGAGCATTGGGGCAGGTTTATTCGCTTTATAGCAGCGTTTCCACGCGCCAATCGCCCCCTGTCCGGCAATACCAATCCCTACCGCCGAACCCAGAGCGGCGATACCCATAACAAGACCTACACCAATTAATCCTATCATTTTTGTCTCCTATAACAAATCACTAAAATACTATTTATTCCGTTTTGCGAACGGTTTATACGCGGTACCCGACCATGTCAAGCCAACATGACCGGAAAATTCCAGAGTGTTCAATCGGACGCCGTGCACAATCACCGACAACACATTCAACACCATGTTAAAGCCATGCCCAAAAACCAACAGCACAATCGCGGCAAAGGTCAAAAAGTGCCCCAGCATCGGACCAGCCATCGAGTTGACCGTGGAAGCAAGCGAGCCGCCGGCAAGACCGACCGCCCAGAGCCTTATGTAGGACATAATATCCGAAAATACGTTGGTAACCCCCAAAATCGACGATATAAAGTTTGAAATGCTCGCCAAAATCGACTTAATGATATTCCCTTCGTAGTTTCCAAAAATAAATACCAGCGCAAAACCGCCAATCAGCGTGCTAAACCAGATATTTTCAAAGGCAATAGGCCCAAACGGAAACCGCGTCGCGTCCACCACCAGCGCCAGAACCACACGGTACATACCGGCAAGCATCGCAAGCTGCCCCAATTCGGCAAAAAACTTCAGGTTTCCTTTAACAAGATGGACAAAAAAGCCCCGCACATGCGCCAGCCCCAAATGCACCAGCGCGATGGAAAAGCAGAGGAGCATCAGGTTTTGGTCAACGACGGCCTTGGCATCCGGCCCCTGCGCCGCCACCGCGCCCGATATGGCCGGCAGCGATATGTTCTGCAAAATCGCCGGCAGCTTGTCCGGCTCAATACCAAACCATGTACAGGTAAGCACACCCCAGGTTATATTACAAACCGCCAAAAGCAACATCATTTTGAACGCTGCCGGAACGCCTTTTTTCGCCGTTTTAAGCATGCCGATTATAGCGGCGGTGCCCAGAATAATGCCGTAGGCGGCATCGCTGAATATCATGCCAAAAAACACGCAGAAAAACACCAGGAAGGTGCCGGTAATATCCACTTCGCGGTAGCCGGGAACAATCTCCAAAAAGTCCGAAAGCGGGTACAGCAGGCTAAAAAAGCGGTTGTTTTTCAGCTTTGTCGGCACCTGCTCGTCGTCCGCGGCGGGGTCGTCCGCCATAAGCGCCCAGCCATGCTCGCTTGCCGCCCGCTTTAACAGCCCCACCTCATTTGCCGGCGCGTAGCCGGTAAACACGGAAACGGGGTACCGCGCGGCAGCCGCGTCTTCCTCCGCGCCGCCAATCACCATTTCCATTCCGGCTCGGGCGGTTTCAAACTCAATTTCCACATCCAGCCGCTTTTTCGCCGCCTCTATCTCCGCAAGATGCGGGTACAGCGCCTTCAACTCACGTTCAATACCGGCGATTTCGGCGCGTTTTTGGGCGGAAACCACCTCAATTTCGGCGATTGATTTTTCCGGCATGGGGTAGGGATATTCGCCGGGCAGTTTATCAAAAGCCACCACGCGCACCTTGTTTTCTTTTTTGTCCGTATTAAGCACCATAACCCGCTCGTTCCCCAGCTTTTGGTACGAAGCAAGCGAAATCTCGTACAAAAGAAAGGTTACGTCGTGCGCGTTCAGATACGCCGCCTCTTTCGGGTCGAAGTTCCCCCATTGGTCAAAGCGGCCAATTTCGCGGGTATTGTTAAACACCTCGTCAAGCAGCGCCTTGCGGGTGTCCGAGCGCTCAATTATCTGGCTGATTAAATCCTTGTCAACACCCGCAATAGCGGCCGCCGGCGGCAAATTTTCGCCCTTTTTGGGGGCAAAGCCTTTCAGAATGTTTACCGCCGTATCAACACGGTTTCGCCGGTCGTTAAGGTCGCCCAGCGCGGCGGAATTGACGGTTTTCCGTTCAATATGAACAAGCCCTAAATCCCGAATTACGTTGAGCGCGTTTTCTTTTTGTTTGTCCAGCACAAATATGGACACTTTTTTCATTGGGACTATCATTAGCTGGCCCTCTCCATACCGCGTTTGCTGATTTTACCGCGCACGACAGCGGCGGTCTGCTGGTCTCCCAAATAGACGCCGATTTTTTTTATGTTCGACTTCGCTTCGGGTATTTTGATTTTTTCAAACAGATTGACCCGCTGGCTCGTTGTCCGCAGCTCTTTTTGCAGCCGCCGCTGCTGTTCTTCCAGGCAGTCAGCCTCAAGGTCAATGAGCATCGCCTTTTGCATGTATTCCGCGGCAAGGTCAAGCCAGAGGGGCTTCGTTGTCAAATCGTAGGGCGCAAGCGCAAACTCCGCGCCTTCGAACACCGGAATTGGAACGCCGGCTATGTTGCCCTCGCGGGTAACGAGCTTCGTAATCCGTAAAACATCCGGCGTAAATACGCCTTTTTCGCCGAAAACAGCTATCCATTTCTTAAAAGACTCGTCCACCCGCGCCTTTTGCTCGCGCAGTTCCAGCACGCGGATTTCGACCCCGCGAATCTCCGCCTGCAGCTGCTGCTTTTTCAGCATAAGCGTCGGCAGGTAGCGCTGGAACATTTTGAGGCTGTCTTTCTGTTTCTTTTGCTCATTTTTGGTGAGCTTTAACTTTGCCATAGCCCGTCCCTATTTTTTCGGCCAGAATTCGTTTATCAGTTCTGTCCGAAGGCCGGTTTCTTCCGGCGCAAAGCAGTCGGCCAGAATTTCCCAGCCCAAATCCAGCGCCTTTAGCAACGGAATATTCACCGACAAGTCCATCATTTGCTTTTCAAACTGTTCGCCGTAGCGCAAAAGTTTTTCGTCCCACGCGCTCATGTTAAAGCCCATCGACTTTTTTTCCAGCGTGTCTTTGTAGCTCGAATAGAGCTTAATCATGCCGTCCATTATCGCGCGGTGGTCTTTGCGCGTCTTGTTGTTTACCTGCTGTTTAAGGCGCGAAAGCGAACCAAACGGCTCGATACGCCCGCCGCGCAGGTAATACTGGCCTTCGGTGATGTAGCCGGTGTTGTCGGGAACCGGGTGGGTTACGTCGTCGCCGGGCATCGTCGTAACGCCCAACACGGTAATCGAACCGGCGGTCTCAAAGTCAACGGCTTT
>JAITGR010000218.1 GCA_031280455.1 Spirochaetaceae bacterium | reverse complement strand
ATAATGTTGCGGCGCGTTGTGTCAACTATGCCCTGAAACACGGTTTTTACGGCGATAATGGTAATGAGTATGGCCGAACCGCTGTCCAGCTCTCCCTGAAAATTTATTTTTTGATACGCGGAAATGTACTCCCCGCCGTTTGAATCGACAAAGCGTGTTTGTATGTTTGTGTTTACGCCTGAATTTTCGAGCAGGCCTTGTATATACGGAATGTTGCTGACATTCGCGCCGCCTTCGACCAGTTTTCCGTCCGGGTGGGCGAGTACATCGCCATCGTCGTTGATTAAAAAAGATATATTCAATTCCTGGCCAAAACTTTTGAGCAGTTTTTCTGTTGATACAAATGCGAACGCGACGCGCTCGCGGTCGATAAGAAACAGCAGTGCGATGAGTTGTGTGCCAAATGACGGCGATGCGTTCAGCATCAACGATTCGCCGGCCCACGCGCGGTCGAGTGCATCACCCGATTCGAGCAGGTAGTTCTGTATTATATTTTCGTGCAGGTCGTGTGCCAGAAAAAACGGTTCGTTTCTGAAAATGACCGGTGTGTTGCGGCCGTCTGTTATGCCGACGCAGGCTATGTCGGCGTTTTCCGTGAAAAAAAACGTGCTGTCCGCGTTTTCCCGTGCGTTAATAAGAAATATGCGCGCTGCCGAGCGTATGTTGCTCAGGATTATCTGGGTGGAGGCGGCGGTTCGTTTGTTTATGCTGAAATTGTTGTCCTCGGCGGTGAGGCCGACATCGGCGCTGACCAGAACAGAAACCATGCCGGTTATCGCGCTTATTGAAACGGTGAGCAAAACGGCGATGATGCTGACCAGTTTTTGGGTGATTGAATGGCGGATTTTGAGACTGGCTGCGCCGCCGCGCTCGCGCGGTTTTTTCCGCCGTCCAAGTCTGCCGCAGGGCCGGCTGTGCAGCAGTTTTTCGGCCTTGCAAAGAAGCCCCATAGCTAGTCCTGCGGAACGTACACGTTCGAGTCGCGCCGTTTTTTGGGCGGCGCTCTGGGTGTTTTTTTCGCGGGCGGCGCTTTTTCCCCCTCCGCTTTGGGTGCTTTGGGCACGGGGAGGGGGCGTATGGCCGGCGAAAAACCTAAAATGTTGGAAATTTTTAAGCCCAGCGCAATTCTGAAGGTTACGCCCAGGCCGAAAAACTGCGGGTCGGAAAAGCCGGCCTGCACGAATTTTTCGTTTTTCATGTACGCCGTGTCGAGGCCGCTGGGGAGTTTTATGTCGAGCAGCAACTCCCCGCGCAAGTACAGGGCGCCGGAAAAAAAATAATCGCCGCCGGCACCGACGCGGAACCAAAATGAATTCCACGCGGAAGGGGTGCCGTAGGTGTCGCCTTCTTTGGCGTTATCCCATTCGTTGTAATCTTTGCTGAAACTTTGCGCGATGTAAAAATTCGCCTCGAAGCCGAGCAGGGGGAAAAACTGCAGACTGCCTAAATCGAACGGGTACTTTGCGAGGAGGCCGAAACCGAGCGAGATGCCGTTGAGGTTGTAGTCGCCGGAAAAGCCGTCGTAGGCGGCGAGCGATTCGTTGTGTTTAAGTGAGGTGTTGGAAAAAAAGAAATTGAGTGTGCCTTCGACATAGGTCGCATCGACAAAAAGGTACTGGCCTATGCCGCCGACACCGTAGCCTTGTTCGTGGGAACCTGAACTGCGCGTGGTGGTAAGGCCGGAGTAGTTGTAGCCGAAATTCACGCCGAATCCGGTGTCTATCTCCAGTGCGCCGGCTCCGTGCAGCCGCAAGAAAGAGAGCATTATAAAAAGCGCCGCGTTCCTTTTCATTCTATTCCACATAGATTATCGGATTTTTGCGGGCGAACCTTGATTGTTGCCCAACGGGGGTTGTCAGTTGTCAGTTGTCAGTTGCCGGTTGTCTGGTTTTACGCCTGATCGTGAGACACTGCGTGCTCTTGGCAAAAGGCTGTTTTTCCGGTAAAGTATGCCAATACTGCGGTATACAAAGACCATGAAACCGATAGAAAGCATAAAAATAGCGATTTCCGGGAAAAGCGGCTGCGGAAATACAACGGTCAGCAGGCTGGTTGCGGGCTTGCTGGGGATTAGACTTATCAATTTTACGTTTAGAAATCTGGCGGAAGAGCGGGGCTTGTCGCTTGCGGAGGTGCTGGAGGCGGCGAAGCGGGACGATTCCTGGGACAAGGAAACGGACGCGCGGCAGATTGCGCTGGCCCGGGACGGGGTAAATGGATATGTGCTGGGCTCCAGGCTTGCTATCTGGCTGCTGCCGGAGGCGGATGTGTCGGTGTATTTGGCGGCGGATATTTCCGTGCGCGCGCGCCGGATTTTTCAGCGTGAAGGCGGGCGCTACGAGGACGTAGAGCGTTTTACCCAAAAGCGCGACCGCGAAGATAATGAACGCTATAAACGCATTTACCAGATTGACAATGACGTGTACGATTTTGCCGGTATGGTTGTTGATGCCGGCGCGTTCCGCGCGGACGAGATTGCCGCGCGTATTGTTGCGCGCGCCCGCGCGTTGTGTGCCGCGTAATGGCTGGCTGGCTGCGCGCGTTTCTGGGTTGCTGCGCGCTGGTTTTTTCGGGCTGCGGTTTTGAAACCGCAACGCTTACGTTGTGGACCGACGCGCCGGAGTTCGCGTTCTACGCGCAGGCGTTTAATACCGCGCAAGTTAAGTATAAAATTGAAGTGCACGAAAAGCGAACGCTCGGGCTGGAGCTGGAGACCGCGGCGCGTGAGCGCCGTCCGCTGCCGGATATTGTGGCGGGTAAATGGCTGAAGGCGGCCTCGCTTTTGGGGCTGTGGCAGAAAACTGATTTTTTGTTTGCAAAAAACAGCGTGCACAAAAAAATGTTCTACGATGTTCTTTTGGAATTTGGCAGGAATGGCAAGGAGCAGCTTTTGCTGCCGGTGTCGTTTAATTTGGGCGCTATGGTTTTTATGCCCGACGCTGTTCCTTCCACGCCGCCGCTGGCCGCTCTTTCCGCGCCGAATCCCGCGCCGCTGACTTTGGCCGAAGTGCGGCGTGCCGGCGCGGCGTTTAACCTTCTGTCGGGCGGGGTGTATACCCGTACCGGTTTTTCGCCAACCTGGGAGTGGAACGGCGATTTTTTGTACACGGCGGCGCGG
>JAITGR010000159.1 GCA_031280455.1 Spirochaetaceae bacterium | reverse complement strand
AACATGCCGTTTTATTTTTTTGCCAACTACTACATTGTCAACGAGGCCGACCTTTCCGAGGTAGACCGGAACACCGCGATAAGCATGGCGTTTAAGCGCTTGCAGCGGCGCGCCGGACGCATCGACGACGTAAAAATCCGCCAGTCGTACCTGACCAACCAGCACTGGAACAACGCGCTCTTTTTAACGGCAAAAGAATACAAACTGATATAACGGCGGGGCATTACACCACGGTCAACAATTTAACACATCAGGTGGGGGGGTGCCCCCCTCGCTCCAGCCTTGCCGCAATACTACGGTGTGGAGTTTTGCTCTGCAAAACTCCTAAAGCATTGACGCGACAGCGGCAATGCTTACGCTACCCCCCAAGCGGGGGACACCCCCGCAACGCCCCCGTCAAAAGCCTGCAACGGCGGCTTTGCGCGTAAAATTCCGATACTGTATGTAATGCCGCTTGAAAAACTGGTTCCGACAAAAACTGCCCGCCTGAGCGTTCTGGCCGCAGGCAGGCCGCTCCACTCGCTTTACGACCCGCTGCGGGAGGCGGAAAAATTCGTGCGGGGGCTGGCTTTGAGCGGGCGGCACCGCTACTACATTCTGCTGGAATGCGCGCTGGGCTACATCATCCCCCTCCTGCGCGAAAGCGCCCCGCAGACAAAAATAATTTCGCTGCATGTAAGCGATTTTTATGTACAGCACGCTCCGGCGGGCGCGGGCGCGGACGCGGTGTGGTCGCCGGCATCCGGCGATGTTTTCCGTTTTTTGGAGCGCGTCATCCCCGACACGGAAGCCGCCGGCATAAAAATTATTGAGTGGCGGCCGGCGCTTGCCGCGTACGGCGAACAGTACGCGCGCCTGTTGAACGCCGCCTGCACGTTTATTAAGCGCGTGGACGCGAACAAACGGACGCTGGCTGAATTTGGCCGGCTGTGGTTTGCGAACACGCTGAAAAATACCGCGCGCATACACTCCACGGCGCTGCCGGCGGCCCCGGCTGCCGGCCCCTGCATTGTCGCCGGTGCCGGCCCGCACCTGGAACGGGATCTGGCTGCCATACGCGCCGCCGCGCCGCCCGCGGGAAATGCGCTGGTGATAGCCGCCGCCTCGGCGCTGCCGCCGCTTTTGGCGGGCGGCGTCCAGCCGGATGTTGTTGTAAGCACAGACGGCGGCTTTTGGGCGGGCGTTCACCTGTACCAGTACGCCCGCGCCTTCCCTGCCGGTGCTGTCTCGCTGCCGCCGCCGCTGGCGTTCAGCCTGAACGCCGCGCTGCCGTCCGCGCTCGCCGGGCATCCGCTCTTCCCCCTCGCGTTCGGTCTGCATCAAAGCCTGTTACTGCGGGCAGCCGGCGCGCCGTTTCTGCCGCTGCCGTCCCGCGGAACAGTCAGCGCGACGGCTGTTGACATTGCGCTGGGCATAAGCCGCGGCGCCGTCTACACCAGCGGCGTCGATTTTGCCGTGGACGACATAAAAACACACGCCGCGGGCTACTACTTTGACGCGCTTGCCAGCGCCCGCGCGGGGCGTTTTGCGCCGGAGTACGCCGCGCGTTTCGAGCGTTCCCGCGCCGTGCGGGCGGGCGGCAGTCTGGGCGTGTACGAGCGCTGGTTTGCGGCGTTCCGCACGGATCACGCGGGACGGCTGGTTCAGTTTGCCGAAAGCGCGTACGCTTGCAAGCCCGCGCCCGCGACTCGCCAGCCGCCGCTCGTGTGGCAGTACGCGCGGCCCCGCGCCGTGCTTTCGCCGCTGGCCTGTGTGCAGGTGTTAGCGCGGGCTATGCATGACGGCGGCGCCGGGTACGGCGATGCGCTGCGGCAGGAGCTTTCTGAGTTGCTTTTTGCCGGCGACGGCGAAAAAGACTGCGCGGACGTGTGCCAGGCGGCGCGGGAAGCGGCGCGCAAAATCGAAGAAAAAGGCGGGCGGCATGGATAAACAGTTTCTTTTTGAACGCAATTTACTTGCGCTCTCGCGCACCGATAGCGCGCTTTGCGCCCGCCTTTGTGCGGCGGAAACGACGCTGGGGCGCTACCGCTTTGTCGAAAGCAAAAACGGCGCGCTCCTGCCGGCCTGGGTCGACGGCACAGGCGCGGCGCACACGCTCCATTCGCTGGCCGCGCCGGAAAAAGAAGCCCGCCGCTTGCTGGACACAGCGGGCGACGAAGGCTTTATCGTGCTGTTGGGACTGGGCGGCGGGTTTTACGCGGAGGCGGCGCTGGAACGCGGCGAGACGGCGCGTGTGCTCGTCATCGATTTTGATATAAACGGTGTCGCCGAGCTGCTCTGCCATCATCAGTATATAAAAATTTTTAACGACAGCCGGTTTTCAATACTTGTTGACCCGGACGAAAACGACCTGCGCGGCGCGCTTCTGGCTCTGTACCAGCCGGCGCTCCATGGCGGGCTAAAAACATTCCCGCTGCGCGCCCGGACGGATTTCGACGCGGCCCATTTCGCGCCGGCTGCCGCCACGCTTAAAAAAACGCTGGAAAGCATTGCCGAAGATTATTCGGTGCAAAGCTGCTTTGGGCGGCGCTGGTACGCGAACATTATACGCAACTGTCTGCTTTCGGAGGAGCAGCACCACATTCTGCCGCCGGTTGCCAGCGCCGCCGTCTGCGCCGCCGGCCCGTCGCTGGACAAGCAGATGCCGGTAATCAAAAGCGAGCGCGCAAACTATTTTCTTATAGCGACCGACACAAGCCTTCCGGCGCTGCTGCACGCCGGCATCCGGCCTGACGCGATAATATCTATCGACTGCCAGCACATCAGCTACGTGCATTTTGCCGGCTGCAACGTAGAAGACATTCCGGTTTTTCTGGACTTGGCGAGCCCGCCGCTTATCGCCGGCCGTTCAAAAAAGATTTTCTTTTTTTCAGGCGGGCACCCGCTGACCAACTACATTTCGGCAAAGTACCGCACCTTCCCCGTGCTGGACACCTCCGGCGCGAATGTAACGTACGCCGGTGTAACGCTGGCCGAAAAGTTGGGTGCGCGGCGTATTACCGTTTTTGGCGCCGATTTTTCGTACCCAAAAGGTGCGGCATACGCAAAGGCGGCGTACTTCTACCCGTTCTTCCACCGCAGACAGAACCGGCTTGCTCCGGCGTTTTCTATGCTCAATGCGTTTATATACAAAAGTCCTTCGCTTCGGCGTATAGAAAATGAATATACATGGTATTACGAAACAAAGCCGATGCTGCGCTACCGTCAGCGGCTGGAAGAAAAAAGCCGGTCTATGGAAGCGCTGCTTATCGCGGCTCCTGGGGGCGGCGCTCCTATTCACTGCGGCCGCAGTGCGGGCGGCGATGTGCCGGGCGCTCGCGCGCTCAGGCCGCTGCCGGTGTTTGCGAGCGGCAGGGCGCAGACCAGCGCGAAAACATTTTTAAGCGGCTACCGCAGCGCCGTGCTCGCCCTGCCGCCTTTTGGCGAAAATGTTACAACGTATATAGAAAAATTAAACACTGAAGAGCGGCAGGTGTTTGTAACGCTGCTTCCGGCCGCCGCCGCGATACGCAGCCGGAATAACACGCCGACGCCGACCGCCCTGCTGGACGAAGCGAAGCATTTTTGCGCGTCAAAGATTGAACAGCTTCTTAAAGTCCGCTAGCATGATGCCGATGTCGTGGTTCGCGTCGAGGTCAATCAAAAGCCCCGGCGCGCGGTAGTGTCCGATAAGCGGCGCTGTCTGGCTGCGGTAAACGTCGAGCCGTTTTTGCACCGCCTCCGCCTTGTCGTCATCCCGTGTATACACTTCGCCGCCGCATTTATCGCACACATTCGCACGGGCGGGCGGGTTAAATGTCGCGTGCCAGTTAAAGCCGCACTGCCGGCACACGCGCCGGCCAGCCAGCCGCTCAAGGACGAGCGCATCTGTTATTTCAAAATTGACGACACGGGTAAGCGTGGAAAAAGCGGCAAGCGCCTGCGCCTGCGGAATTGTGCGCGGGAATCCGTCCAGAATGTAGCCCGCACCGGCATCAGGCCGCGCAAGGCGCTCCCGCACAAGCGCGACGGTCGTCGCGTCATCAACCAGGCGCCCCCCGTCGATAATCGCCTTAACCGCCAGCCCCAACTCCGACTGCGCCGCGATAGCCTCGCGGAAAATCGACCCCGTGCTAATATGCGGAACGCCCAGCAGTTCCTTGGCGTGGACAGCAAGCGTCCCTTTCCCCGCGCCCGGCGGCCCCAAAAAAATCAAATTCATAGCCATACACACCCCCGCTTCCGGCATTGTAGCAAACCCGCCGCCCTTCCGCAAGCTCGCCCTGGCTACGTGTGCCATGGCCAGCGCATATAAACTTTTTATGGGGGGCTTCGGCCTCCCAGCGGGGGTTCGGGGGCGGATCCCCCGTCCCGCGCAAGGGATAGAAGCGGAAATCCCGCAGAAAAGCCGAAGGCTTT
>JAITGR010000069.1 GCA_031280455.1 Spirochaetaceae bacterium | reverse complement strand
GCGCAAGGGATTGCAGCGGAATGCTTGCGGCGGTAACGCCGTAAGCATTGGAGCGGAAAGCCCGGTCTGCCGCAGGCAGATGCGCCCTGCTTTTTTACCCCTTGCGGCGGGAGAGCTGCCAGTTGGCGATGAGGGCGAGTATCAGCACCGCGCCCCAGATGACATCGCGGTAGAAGTTGGAGAGCGTGTCGAACATGTTGAGGCCGGACGACAAGAATTGCAGGATGAGTACGGCAAATGTTACGCCAAGTACCGAACCGCGCCCGCCCGCCGGGTCAACGCCGCCCAGCACGGCGATAAGCACGCATTGCAGGGTGTAGCTGGAGCCGTAGTCGGCCTTTGCCGAATTGGTGCGCGCCGTCATGATGAGGCCGGCGGCGGCGGCGAGCGCGCCTGAAATCATGTAGGTGGTAAGGATTATTCTGCGGTTGGCAAGGCCGGCGTACAGCGCCGCTTTGGGGTTCGCGCCCAGCAAAAAAAGTTTGATGCCGAAGGTGCTTTTGGTAAGCACAATGTGCACGGCGCAGGCTATCAGCGCGTAGAGCACAAACGGCAGCGGCAGGAAGCCGGCGATTTCCGTGTTGAGCGCGCTCAAAAAAAGGCCGTGCATGCCCGAAATTGGCCGCCCCGCGGTAAGCACTATCGCCGCGCCGCCAAAAAGCTGCCCCGCGCCGAGGGTCGCGAGGATGGGCGGTATCCTAAAGCAGGAGATGAGCGCGCCGGAAAACGCGCCGCATAGAACGCCGATAGCGAGGGCGAATGCAATGGCGCAGAGCACCGGAAAAAGCGCCTCGCCGGCGGGTGTTCCGCGCGGGGCGGCGCTTACCAGAAATTTCGCGGCGGCCACCGCGGAAAGGTTGGCGATGCCCACAACGGCAAGGTCTATGCCGCCTGAAATCATCGTAAGGCTTACGCCTATCGCCATAACGCCGTATTCGGGAAACTGCGTCGCCATAGAGGAGAGATTTCCCGCCGTGGGAAAGAGCGAGGGCTTCAGCGCGGACATAAGGACGAAAACGGCAAGCACCACGCAGAACAGGCGCAGCGAAAGCCGGTTTTCCTCGGCGCGGGGGCGCAGCAGCGCCGTCAAAAACGCGGGATTTTTCATGCCGCGCCTCCTTTTCGCGCCGCTTGATAGGCCGAAACGCCGGTGCCAATGACAATGACCGCGCCGGTAAACACGCGCTGCCAATACGTTGGTATGCCCAGCAGGATGAGGCTGTTGGACATGACTGTCATAAGCGCGACGCCGAGCATGGCGCCGGTCAGTGTGCCGAGTCCGCCTGAAACACGCGCCCCGCCGAGCACGCAGGCGGCGATGACCGTCATTTCCATGCCGTTGAGGTTCTGCGGGTGGCAGTTCTGCATCATCGAGGCGCGGGCGACGCCGGTAATGCCGGCGAGTGTTCCCGCGAAGCAGTAGATGAATGTTTTGATTTTGAACACGTTAAAGCCCGCGCGTTCCGCGGAAATCTCGTCGCCGCCCACCGCGAAAATCCCGCGCCCCAGCATCGTGTAGCGCAGCAGAAAAAAGGCCGCGGCGAGAGCCGCCGCGAGCAAAAAGACCGTAACCGGCATTTCAGAGCCGATGTTCAGCGTGGTGTTGAATACCTTAAACAGGTAGGCCTGTCCGTGCCGTTTCATCGCGGCGGGCACGGGAAGCTGGCGCGCGGCAAGCACCCCCTGCATAATCCCCAGGTAGAGGCTCGCCGTCCCCAGCGTTACCACGAGCGCCGGGAAGCGGAAGCGCGCTATTAGAAGGCCGTTTATAAGCCCCATAACAAGGCCGAAAAACGCCCCCAGCGCGTACGGGACAATCACCGGCCCGGCGTAGTCGCCCGGCAGCAGGATGATTGTCGTGGCGTACATGGCAAGCGCCGCCACCGCGGTAAACGAAACGTCAATGCCGCCGGATATAATCACAATGAGGCAGCCGATTGAAAACAGCGCCGGCGTAATCATCGAGCGCGTTATGTCTACAAGATTGTTGCCGGTAAAAAACTGGCCGCTGCGCGCCTGTATCAAAAGGCAGAGCAGCAAGAGCGCCGAAGCGACATATACTTCAGTCTGACGCGCAAGGCGTTTCACATTTATCATAATACATTTCCCTAAAAGTTGCCGGCGGCAATCTCGCCCAGTTCCGCCTCGCCTGTTTTGCGCGCGTCAAGCTCCCGTTCAATCCGCCCGTCGCGCATGACGACTATGCGGGAACAGCAGGAAAGCAGCTCGCGCAAATCGTCCGAAATGACGACGACGCACAGCCCCTCGCCGCTGAGACGGCGCAGCAAGGCGTGTATGTCGTACTTTGCCCCGATGTCGACCCCCGCCGTCGGGCCGTCCAGCATCAGCGCTTTTGGGTTGTTCGCTATCCAGCGCGCAAGCACCACTTTTTGCTGGTTGCCGCCGGAAAGCGTGCGAACCTCGCGCTCGGGGTCGTGCGTGTTGACGCCGAGCTTTTCCATCCAGCGCGCGATTTCCTGGCGCATAACGCCGAAGCGCAGAAAGCCCGCTCTGCCGGCGTAGCGCGAAAGGCTCGATACCACCATGTTGCGCCCTATCGACTGCGGCAGAAAAAGCCCTTCGGTAAGGCGGTCGCCGGGCACATAGCCTATGCCCAGTGCCACCGCGTCGCGTACCGAGCGTATGCGGACGGGTTTGCCTTCGACGCTGATTTCCCCCGACGACGGGCGGCACAGCCCGAAAAGCGACTGCATAAGCTCGCCGCGCCCCGACCCCAAAAGGCCGGTAATGCCGAGTATCTCGCCTGAATACAGCGTGAGCGACACGTCTTTGTAAAACGGCGGGCGGGAAAGGTTTTTTATTTCGATAAGCGGCGCGCCCGGCGCGGCGGCTTTCGGCGTTTCATCGTCGAAGGTGCGGCCGGTCATGTAGTAGGTGAACTTTTTGTCGTCCAGCTCGCTTGCTTTGCCGCTTGCGACGTTTTCGCCGCTGCGGAATATTGTAAAGCGCTCGGCGATTTCAAATACTTCGTCCAGTTTGTGCGACACAAAAAGCGTCGCTATGCCTTGGGTCTGGAGGTTTTTTATCACGGCGAAGAGCGCGCGCACTTCTTTTTTGGTAAGCGCCGTTGTCGGTTCGTCCATGATGATGAGTTTCGCGTTGTACATGAGCGCCCGGCAGACGGCGATAAGCTGGCGGCGCGCGACCGAAAGGTTTTCGACGCGCTCGTCCAAATCGGCGTTGTATCCGATTTTCGCCATGGCCTCGCGGGCTATCGCGTCCATGCGCTTCCAGTTGACAAGCCGCCTTTGTGAAGAAAGCTCAACGGTTATCGCAAGATTTTCGCGCACCGTAAGGTTGGGGAAGAGCGAAAAGTCCTGGTAGATTACCTGAACGCCGGCGGCGATTGCTTCCGCGGTGGAAAGGCGCGTGTACACCCGCCCGTCCAGCTCTATTTCCCCCGAATCCGCCGGGTGGAAACCCGATATGACTTTGATAAGTGTCGATTTGCCGCAACCGTTTTCGCCGGCAAGGCAGTGAATCTCGCCCCTTCCCACCGCAAGATTCACGCCTTTAAGCGCCTTAACGCCGCCGAACGACTTCGTAACGCCGGTTGCGCGGAGTATCGCGCCTGCCATGGTGTTTAGAAGTTGTACTCGTCTACGTTGGCCGCTGTAATGCCTATCCAACCAGACCCCAGGAACACTTTGCCCGCGCCGCCGGCGATTTGCATATCGCGGTAGCCGTCCAGTCCCAGGTCGAGCGGGGCTGCCACCGGTTCGCCGCGCAGTATCTTTACGGCGAGGGCGCAGAGCGCGTAGCCTGAATCCGCCGGATCCCAGAGGGTTATCGCGGCAAGGGAGCCGTTTTTGAGCGCGTCGCGGCACTCGTTGGGCATTCCCGTTCCGGCGGTAAACGCTTTGCCGGTAAGTCCCAACTCGGCTATGGCGCGGGCTATGCCGGGCGCGTCCTTGGAGGAGGTGCCGACTATGCCTTTTAACGTGGGCTGCGCCTTGAAAAGCTGTTTGGCGACTTCGTAGGCTTTTTCCATGTTGTCCTCGGATTCAACGCGGTCCTGGCCAGAAAGCAGCGTGAGGGCGGGGTACGCGGCTTTCTGACGCGCCACCGCGCCGTCCGCCCATTCGTTGTGCGACGCGTTGGTAACGTGGGCGACCATGGTTGTGTACAGGCCGCTTTCGCCCATTGCCGCGGCAAGGCTGTCCATGATGAACGCGCCGTAGGCCGAATTGTCGAACGCCTCGATGTCGTAGTAGGTGTTCTCCAGCGAGGAGCCCTCGTGGGACACGACGACGATGCCTTTGTCCATGGCTTTTTTGAGCACCGGCTCAAGCGCCGCGGGGTCGACGGGCACCACGCAGATGGCGTCGACGCTCTGCGCGATGAGGTCTTCGATTACCTTGACCTGTTCGGCGGCGTCGGTCTTTGCCGGCCCTTTCTGGAAGGCGTTAAGGCCGGTGTCCGCGGCGTATCTTTTTACGCCGAGTTCCATGCGGACAAACCACGCGTTGGTGCTGTCTTTGGGGACAACGGCGATGCGCCAATCTTTTTCGGCTTTTGCCGACTTACCGGCCACGCCGCCTGGTACGGCGGCTTCTTTCTTTGAACAGGCGCCCAGCGCAAGCGAAAGCATG
>JAITGR010000010.1 GCA_031280455.1 Spirochaetaceae bacterium | reverse complement strand
GGTGGCTTTTTTCTGTGGGCCGGGCCCCTGTTTGGTCGGGGGGGGGGGGGGGGCCCCGCCCCCCCCCCGCGGGGGCGTTGCGGGGGCAGAGCCACCCGCACGGGGGGTAGCGTAAGCATTGACGCGAAAGCGGCAAGGCTGGAGCGAGGGGGGCGTCCCCCCGCCTTCAAGTCACGAGCAACCTTCGCCTATAATGTAATGAAATGGCGGAAAATTCGACGTTTGACAGGCTTTCCCAGTCGCTCGGTATGGACGAAAAACAGCAGTTGCTGCAGAAGCTGCGGTCGAATACGGTGCTTGAGGATGAGCCGTTTCAGGGTGAGGAGCGCGACCGGAAGGAAGAGACGGACATCAGCGCGTTGTACAGCAAGCTGCCGTGGTATAAACGCTTGGGGTATTTTTTGCTTTCGCTTTTTTGGGGGAAGTCGCGCGAGGATTTGTTTGCGGATAGTTTGATGAGCGCGCTGGGGCGCGAGATTGAGTTGAATTCGCCGGGGCTTTTTGAGTGGCAGAGTAGTTTGCTGCTGCCGGCTATGCTGCGGGAGTTGGTCGAGTTGAAGGATGCGGCGCGGTTTTTTGGTTCCACGCTCGATTCGGGGGTTCTTGCCAATTATGGGACCTTCCTTATTTTTCTGGCGTCGCTCGAAGTGCCGGATGTGCACGAGCAGTTGCAGCGGGTTACAAATCCGGCGACGGTGTTTGCGGAAAATCCCGGGCTTTCTGATTCCAAGCTGAAAAAGGTTGCCTTGACCGAAGCGGAAAACGCGCTGGCTGCCATCCCCGAAGAAAAGCGTATGCTGATGTACGATAATGCCCGCGCGTTGTTTTGCTTGAAGGAGTTGGCGTTCTTTTTGTTTGACCGGCTTATTCTGGCGTTTCAGCGCGGGACGTACGCGCAGGGGGTGGGCGAGATTTGTCCGGTAAGCGTGGTGAGGGCGCAGCTTATGGCGCTGCATAACATTTTATTTTCGCTTAAAAGAATGCCGTCTATGAATCTGCTCAGTTCCATGTATATTTTTGTTATGCAGAATAACGAAAATGAGGAATATCTGGAAAATGACCGCGAGATGCAGAGATTTACGTCCGGCGCGGAAAAGGCGTTGTTTACGATTCGTAACTTTGTTATTAAAGTGCCGCTTGCGCGTATTATTCGCTGTGCGTCAAAAGATATTGGGTACGAGCCGTCCGAGATTTCAGGCGGCGAGGACTGGTTTAGTTTGTTCCGCGAAAAATGGATTGCGATTATTACCGAAAATTTTAATGAGTATATACTTTCCAGAAAGAAAACAGAGCTTAGCTCCGCGCTGAATGAATTTTTTAAGGGACAGGAGCTTGAACAGATTGAATATGCGCGCAGTGATGAAAATCCAGACGGTATTCCGGTGCGGGGCGTGCTGGTGCTGTCGTTTCTGCTTATGTTTCATAAATATATATACATGGGCGATATGAACAATATTCTGCGGCCTATTCTGATAGACGGCGAATTTTACAAGCGCGAAAACCGCACTGATTTTACCGAAGCGTACAACGAATTGATTAAGATAGATGATATGGTAAACACGCTGAAAAAAAAGCTGCAGCCGTCCGGTGAATGGGGCAAGCAGTGGAAGCAGATAAACAGCGACATACAGTCGGTGGCGATTAAGCACCGGAAGCTAAGCATCTTTTTTGAAGACGTCAACCTTAATGTTGATAAAATTACGGAAAAGGCGAAAGAAGCGCTGCAAACGATGAGCAATGTTCTGGGCGGTATTTTGCGCCCCGACAACGGCGGCAAGTTCGACACGCTGAGCAATATGGCCAAAATTGCAGGAAAGACCAGCGATTTTATTGATGGGCTGGGTACGGCGCTGAAAAACACCCAGGCGGCGCTGCGTTTGTTTAACGACATTGAACATCTTGAGGTAACGGATTAAACGCATGGCCGCCCTTAACCTGTACCCGTTTACGCTGGAGGATGCCGCCAATAATGGCGCCGCCATTATTGGCGCTGCCCACGGGTTTTCGCGGTTTTCGTTCATCTTTGACGGCGAGCGCCTGGCCGAACCGTACTGCGCTATAAGCCACGCGGCGCTGGGCGATATGGGCCGCGACCCCGCGCGACAGGCCGCCGTTACCCCCGCGCGGGCGGCCTTGTTCGGCATGCTTGGCATAAACCCCGCCGCCGTCTGCCACACCGGCCAGGTACACGGGCAGGAGGTCGCGTTTGTACCCGCCAATGCGGGCGGCGGCTTTTTCGACGGCGTTGACGGCATTGTGCGCGCGCGGGCCGCGGCGGGAGCGGAAGCGGCCGTCGCGGTTACCGTCGCCGACTGCCTGCCGGTGCTGCTGCTGGACACCAAAAGCGGCGCTCTGGCGCTGGTACATTCGGGCTGGCGGGGCACCGGCATAGCCGTGCGCGCTCTGCGTGTCATGGAAGCCGAGTGCAAAAGCCGCCCGCGCGATGTTGCCGCGATTCTGGGGCCGTGCATCTGCGGCGACTGCTACGAAGTTGACCACGCGCGGTTTTGCGCGTACCACGCGGAATTTGGCGGCGCGTTTCCCGCCTATCCGCTGGGGCCGCCTGCGCGCGAAAAAAAAGACGGCGGCACGTCGCAGTATTACCTTGATATGCGCGCGGCAAACGCGGCGATGCTCGCCGCGCATGGCGTACGCAACATAGCGTATTGCGAAAACTGCACGGTACGCGACACGCGCCTGGGATCGTTCCGCAGGGAAGGTGCCGGCGCGTATACAAAAATGCTGGTACTATCCGGCTGGCCGGCGGCTGGAACGGCTTAACCATAAAAAACGGAGAATAGTATATGCTAGACGAAACACACGCATGGAAGGTCCGCATTGCGGCGGCCTTGAACACATTAGCCGGCGGCGGCGGGGAGCCGGTAACGCCGGAGGACATAGCCGCCTCCGCCCCGCCGCGGCCTGAGTTGGGGGACGCGGCGTTCGCGCTCTTCCCGTTTGCCAAAACCCTGCGCCG
>JAITGR010000205.1 GCA_031280455.1 Spirochaetaceae bacterium | reverse complement strand
GCGGTCTGCGGACATGTCGCGGTTATGGAAGCGGGCGCGGTTGCCGAAGAAGGAACGGTGGACGCGGTGTTTACCAGCCCGCGCTCAAAAGCCGCCAGGGAGTTGCTGTATGTGGGATGACATCGCCGCCGCTTTGCGCATCCCCGAAAATATAGCCGGCGCGCTGGCGATGCTGCCCGTGGCGACCGCGCAGACCCTGTACATGACGGCTATCTCCACCGTTTTTGCCTGCCTGCTGGGGCTGCCGCTGGGCGTGTGGCTGTACAACACCTCCCCCGCGGGACTGCGCCGGCGGGCCATAGGCTACAACATCGTAACGCGCATCGTCAACCTGTTCCGCTCGTTTCCCTTCATTATCCTGATGATAGTGCTGATGCCGCTCTCCCGCATACTGATTCACACCAGCATAGGCCCCACCGCCGTCATTATACCGCTATCCATAGCGGCGGCCCCCTTTGTAGCGCGCATCGTCGAGTCCGCCCTCGCCGAGGTCGATTCCGGCGTGATACTCGCCGCGCGCGCCATGGGCTCGACAGATTTTCAGATAATCTACAAAGTGCTGCTGCCGGAAGCGCTGCCGGCGCTTGTTTCCGGCCTCGCCCTCACCGTCATTAACCTGATAGGCTACTCGGCAATGGCCGGCGCGATAGGCGGCGAGGGGCTCGGCGACCTGGCAATACGGTACGGGTACTACCGCTTCCGCACTGACGTTACCGTGTGCGCCGTCATCGTCATTCTGCTTTTGGTGGAAATCGTCCAGGCCGCCGGCAGTTTCGCCAGCCGGCGGCTGCTGGAAAAACGATGAGGGCGGCGCTCTTTTTGGCCGCCGGAGCCGCCGCCGGAGTGTGCGCGGCGTGCGCGAAATTCCGCCTGAACAAAGCAGTGTTCCGCGCCTTTCTGGAACGGCCAGGCCCGAGGCCGGGCGCGCTCGCCGCGCTGTACGAGCTGGCCTCGCTTGCCGCCGCGTTCGTCTTCCTGGCCGCCTGCGTAAGGACAAACATCTACCTGTTCGCCGGCGCCGCCTGCGGCCTCGCGCTCTGCCCGCTTATGCTGGCCATACGCGGCGTTCGCCCTCGTACACCGCCCGCAGACAGGTAGTTAAAAACACAAAAAAAGCATTATACTAAACTGCAGAAAGGAGAAAGTTGCATGAAAAACCGCCGCGTAAAATACTGGGGCGCGCTGATACTTTTGGCCGTCTGCGCTATATCGTGCCGCAAACCCGTTGAAGCCGTCCAGGTTGACGAACCGGAGCCGGAAACGTACGTTGACCCCGACGTACGTATGCAGAGCCTGGCAATTTCATACGACGACCTGGACTCCGACATCAGCGGATTTAACCCCACGCGCAAAACATACACCATAACCACGGAACCCGGCCACGAAAACCTCACCGTCCGGGCAAAACCCCTCGCCACCGGCGCGTTCGTGCAGATACGCTGGCAGCACGGGCCATACGAAGGCGGCATGGAAGACCCGCTGGAAGAAGGCGCAATCAGCGAAGTACCCCTGCCGACGCCCTTTTTCAACACAATCATCGGCATAACAATCAGCCACCAGAAAAAACAACAACATTACACCATAACCGTTGAACCCGGCTTTGCCATTCAGGGCGCCGAAACAGTAACCATCTACATAGACGACGAAATACAACTCGCCGTCCAGGGAAAGTCCGTCGAGATAGCGGCAGCAAGCTGGCAGACCGACAAACCGCTCATCGCCGAAGTAAGCGCGCACGGCGGCCTTGTCCGCGGAAAAAGCGAAGGCAAGGCCGTCATAACCGCGATAAGCCGGGGAAAAAGCGCGAGCGTAACTGTCGACGTACGCTTTAAGGGCGAAAAAAGCCTCGCTATAGACGGCGCACGCTGGGTCGCCCTGGGCTACGGCGTAACCCGCCAGTTTACCAAAACCTGCAACGTGCCATACGCCGCCATAACTTGGACATCCGACAATCCCGCAGTTGCTGCCATCGACCCGGCAACCGGCGCCGTAGCCACCGCAGACCAAGACGGCGCCGCAACAATCACCGCCACACTCGACAGCGACCAAACCATACGCGACAGCGTAGCACTTACCGTTTCGCTCGGCGCGACCCAGGGCAACACCGTCGCCCCTGTTCCCGGCCTCAGCGGTTTTTACACCGACAACGTTGGAAAACTCGCATACGCCCTCACCGAAGGCGGCATAGAAATACGCAGCAAACCCACAGGAAGCGCCACCTGGCTCTACACCGCGTACTATGCCGAAAGCCGCGCGACCCGCGGCTGGTACTACGACCTCAACGGCCGCGGCCCGGTACAATCAGGCAAAACCGCCTCACCCAAAGCCGGCCAGTACAGCATGATCGGCGGCATACAACGCGACGAACGCAACGGCGTAGAACTCGCAATCACGCCATACCTCATCAAAGTAAATGACATACCCTACGTCCTCATCGTCCACACACTCACCAACACATCAACCGTAGCCGTACAAAACCAGCAATTCGGCGTATGCTCCGACATACAAATAGACCGCAACGACGTCGCGCCACTCCAAATCCTGGCGAACGGCAACATAGAAACACACGGCGCAATCGCCGGCAAAACATACAAAATCGAACTCGTCTGCACCGAAGGCGACCCCGTAACCCCCGTCAGCACAAAATGGATAGGCCGCTGCCGCCAGACGAGCAACGCCAGCCACCAGGCAAACGGCGACGGCACCCACTTTTGGGAAAACATCTACAACGACACCCCCGATGCCGGCTACAACCCAGCCTCCGGCACCACCTACATAAAAGACAGCACCTTTGCGTTTTCGTACCAGAACATAGACCTGGAACCCGGCGAGACCCGAATATACCTCATCCGGTTTACACTCGTGGACATGCCAAACTGACATAAATGCGGAAAGGAAAGCACCTGCGCGAGCACACAAACAAATTGGGCGCATGCCCGCCGCTTTGCGGCGGGCACCGCGCTTTCCGTTCCAATGCTTATGGCGGAAGCGCCATAAGCATTCCACTGCAATCGCTTGCGCGGCGCAAAAACGGCCTCCGTGCCGTTTTTGCTTATGGAGTTTGCGCTTCGCGCAAACTCCACACTTGGACACCAGCCGCCCTCCATGGCGGCGGCCTCCGTGCCGTTTTTGAACATGGAGTTTGCGCTTCGCGCAAACTCCACACTTGGTAACCATGAACCCGCCCGCATGAAAGCGCCCGAAATCCTGTACCAGGACGACACCTGCTTTGTCGTGAACAAACCCGCCGGACTCGCCGTCCAGGGCGGTGCCGGCGTTGGCACAAGCCTTGATGTACTACTTAAAAACGGCTTTGGCGGCACCGGTTCCGGCGACGCGCTGTTGGTACACCGCTTGGATAAAGAAACCTCCGGCGTACTCCTCGTTGCGCGCGGGCGGGAAAACGCCGCCTGGTACTCCCGCCAAATAGCCGGACATGGCGCGCGCAAAGAGTATCTGGCCGTGTGCGCCGCCGGAAACGGCGGGCGGGCGCTAAAAACCGCAGGCTGCATCGACCGCCCGCTTACCGTGCAGGGACGCGAAAAAAGCGCCCGCACAAAGTACCGCGTCATCGGGCGCGGCGTCCTGCCCGGCGGGGATGGGTTTGCGGTATTCCACCTGGAGCTGGAAACAGGCCGCCTGCACCAAATACGGCGGCACCTAAGCATGATAGGCCATCCGGTACTGGGCGATGACAAATACGGCAATTTTGCCCTGAACAAGCACCTGCACAAAACATGCGGCCTGCGCGCGTTGCTACTCCACGCCGAAAGCCTGACGTTTGAAACCCCCGACGGCCAGCGCCACACCGTCCACGCCCCCCCGCCGCAGACGTTTACCCCGTGGCTGTCACTAATGGAACCGCTGATTAAATGAGAATTGAAAAATCCACGAATGTACGCGAATTATAACGAATATGGGGTAGACAAGATTGCAAGTATTTGGAGCGTGGAACGATGCCCAAAGACTGCCGCATCGCCATTGCAATGGCGCAATTGCCGCGCATGAGTTTTTGAACAGGCTCTTAAATGCATGATGCTCATCGGCTCAAATCCGGTATACCGGATTTGAGCCTGCGCCCTGATGCCCGTGATGCCTAGCATAAACCGCGGCAATACGGCATACTTACGCCATGAAATACGTAATCGTATCAGACATACACGGGTCAGCGGGCGCGGCGGAAAAAATTGCCGGACACTTCCGGCAGGCACACGCCGATTTCCTCATTATACTAGGCGACATCCTCTACCACGGACCGCGCAACCCCCTCCCCGGCGGCCACGACCCCAAACAAGTCGCCGCGCTGCTCAACACCTTCAGCGACCAGATTGTAGCCGTCCGCGGAAACTGCGACGCGGAAGTCGACCAACTACTCCTCGACTTCCCCTGCATGAGCGACTACGCGCTCCTCTCCGACGGCCCGCGGCTCTTCTTCCTTACCCACGGCCACCTATACAACGACAACACCCTCCCCTTTTCACTCAAAGCCGGCACCGTTTGCCTCTCCGGCCACACCCACATTTGGCAACTCGAAAAATCCGCCGGCCTCTACCACTGCAACCCGGGATCCGTCTCCCTCCCCAAAAGCGCCACACCCGGCGACACACCGCCGCCCTCGTACGCGATATACGACAACGGCAATTTAGGCGTGTACTCGCTCGAAACCGGCGCCCCCCTCGCCCAGGAAAGACTCATCTAATAATTTTTGATAATTTGGGCGCATTCCCGCCGTGTACGGAAAGCGCTTGCACACTTGGACACCAGCCGCCCTCCATGGCAACGCATCCGTGCCGTTTTTGAGAAACAGCCGCCGTATACACCTATAGGGTAAAAACAACACCGTAAGACCTGGAACGGCTCCGGTACGACCGGCATATACTTGTAGAGCCGGTAAAAAAAGGAGGGAGAGGGAGAAGGGGGTTGTACCTTTCAAAGTGAAAGGAGGTGATCCAGCCGCACCTTCCGGTACGGCTACCTTGTTACGACTTCACCCTCCTCACTAAGCATACCTTCGACGGCGTCCTCCTTACGGTTAGACT
>JAITGR010000198.1 GCA_031280455.1 Spirochaetaceae bacterium | reverse complement strand
CCGCCCATAAGCGTCGCAAGCCGCTGCGAAATAGCAAGCCCCAGCCCCAGCCCGTCGCTCTTGCGGTCCGCGCCGCTGTCCACCTGGCGGAAGTCGGTAAACACAAACGGAATGTCGCTTTCTTTTATACCAATACCGCTGTCAGAGACCGTGAACACCGCGAAAATACCGGCACCCATCCTAAACGAGGCGGCCTCAAATTTAACAAAACCCGATTCGGTAAACTTAAACGCATTAGAAAGCAGCATATCCAGAATTTGCTTAATCCGGTCAGCATCGCCGTGCAGCCGCGCCGGAACCGCGTCTTCAACACGCACAATAAATTCAAGCTGCCTGACGGCGGCCAGCGGGCGGTATGGATGAACAACGTCGTCCACCAGCGCGGCAAGGTCGTAATCGCGCGGATTAAATTCCAGCTTGCCCATTTCAATCTTTGAAATATCCAGCACGCGGTTGACAATACTCAAAAGCCCCCGGCCAGACTCCTTAATTGTTTTAAAGGCCTCCGCCGTATCCTCGCGCAGCGCGGCGTTATGTACCGAATGCGTTTGCAGCTGCACTTCGGTAAGCCCCAAAATAGCGTTCAGCGGCGTGCGAATCTCATGACTCAACATCGCAAGAAATTCCACCTTTGAGCGCGAAAAATCCTCGGCCTTTAACTTTTCGGCAATCTCTGTTTGCAGCAGCCGTATCATCTGGCCAATCTCGTCGTTACTCTCGCGGGCAATCGGCTCAATCCGCCGCCCCCTGGACATAGCCGTCAACAACTCCAGCGCGTCCCGCGCCGGCACCGTAATGAGATTCGTAACGACAATAGTCAGCATAATAGCGATGACAATACCCAGCAGCATAAATACAATAACGCGGAATTTGGTCTCAAAACTCAAGTTGCTGTTTTCGGCGACAATACGCTCCATAAGCTCGGCGTTATTTTTGCGCAGCTGCTCCAGCGCCGAACCAAAAATGTGCGACACCGGCTCTGTTTTTTCCTGCACCGCCACAAATTCGGTAAAAACATTATCCAGCGCGTCGCCGGGCGGCAACGTAGTAAGCAGCCTGATGTAGCGGTCGAGCATGGAATTGTGCGCGACCCGCCAGAATTCGTACTCATTTTTAAGCGTTTCAAAAAGGTGATTGCTTTCTTCGGAAGAAAAGCGCATGGCCTCAATCGCCGTCCAGCGGCCGTCTATCTGACTAAAAATATCCTCGCGCACAGCGCGAATGTTCTGCAGCCGCTCGACGTAATCCGCCTTGTTCTGCGTCAGCATAGCCTCAGCCAGCGTCAACTGCGCCTGGAGCCGCAGACTGTTCAAATCTTCCAGCGCGGCTGAACGCGGCGACTGAACCCGCCCCAAGTCCCGTAGCGAATTATCCAGCGTCTGAACACCGGCAAACCCCACGATCCCCACGGAAAACGTAATGGACATGCCCAGCAAAAAACCCGCGGCAATCTTATGCCCAACAGTCCAGTACCGCGTCCAGTTAATTTTAAGCCTATTGAACATGTCCTAACCTGCCAAGCATAATTATACCACGACACACACCGAACCCTTTAGGTTGCCTCCGCGATACACCCTTCCCCCAAATATACCCGATTCGCTATAATTAGTAAAGAAAGTTTAAGGAACAGGAATTTTGTCCGCAAACGGATAGTTTGGGCGCATTTTTTGCTGCGCAAAAAAACGGGCTATACGCTCCAATCTTTTTGCCTGCGGCAAAAAGTATTTCCGCTGCTATCCCTTGCGCGGCCCAAAGCGCTCCGCGCTTTGGGCTTGGAGTTTTGCAAAGCAAAACTCCAAAAGGCCAGAAGCCCAAACAGCATGGATGCTGTTTGGGGCGACTTCCGCCGCAAAGGCATAGAGTGCGGCTTTTTGGGAGATTTTTTTACCATGTCGTTATTTTTTGCAAGCGCTGGCGGCTCCCCCCCGCGTTTGTTTCGCTTTTTCGCACCCGCCCTCGCAAGCTGCGCGCTCGCCGGCCTTGCCGCCGCCGCAATCGCCGCCGGCATTATCGACGCGTACAGCGCGCAGATAATCACCGTGGCGGCGGTCAACGCGCTTTTGGCCATCAGCGTCAACGTCATAACCGGCTTTGCCGGCCAGCTTTCGCTGGGGCAGGCGGGCTTTATGGCCATAGGCGCGTACACCTGCATTTTCCTCTCGCTGGACGCGCACCTGCCGCTGCCGGTTTGCGCCATAGCCGCCGGCCTCGCCGCCGCCGCCTGCGCCCTCCTTGTCGGCTTTCCCTGCCTTAAATTAAGCGGCGACTACCTTGCCATAGCCACGCTGGGCTTTGGCGAGATAATCCGCGTTGTTTTAACCAACCTGCGCGCCGTAACCGGCGGGGCAAACGGCAGGCAGTTTACCACCGCCCTCGCCGTCAACCCCGCCCTCTCCTTTACCGTCGCCACCCTCTCGCTCATCCTGGCCGCCGCTCTCTTTCAGAACTTCAACCGCTCTACCTACGGACGCGCCATACAAGCCGTGCGCGAGGACGAAATCGCCGCCAACTCCAGCGGCATCAATACATTTCGCTATAAAATGGCCGCGTTCGTCTGCGCGGGCTTTATCGCCGGTGTCGGCGGCTCGCTTTACGCAATGGTCGTCGGCTTTGTCAAACCAGACCTGGCCTCATTTACCAAAAGCATCGACTACCTCATATTCGCGGTACTGGGCGGCATGGGTTCGCTGACCGGCTCGGTAATCGCCTCGTACGTCCTTACCATACTGCCAGAAGCCTTGCGCTTCCTTAACGACTACCGCCTGCTGTTCTACCCGGTCATACTCATTCTGGTTATGCTGTTCCGCCCGCAGGGGCTTTTGGGCATGAAGGAATTTTCGTTCGCCTTCCTCTGGCGCGTGTGGCAGCAAAAAATCAGCCGGCGGGCGGCGAAACCGGGCGGCGCGGCACCATGACGGCGCACACCTCCGGCACCATACTGAACGCCGCCAACGTCTCTATCGTTTTTGGCGGCCTGCGGGCGGTCAGCAACTTTAACTGCGCCCTGGAGCGCGGCGTTCTGGCGGCGCTCATCGGGCCGAACGGCGCGGGCAAGACGACGCTGTTCAACATGCTCTCCGGCGTGTACGCGCCCACTTCCGGCGAAATTACGTTTACCCGTGCGAATGGCCAGACGATACGCGCCGCGGGGCAGAGTCCGGCGCGTCTGGCGCAGAACGGCATTGCGCGGACGTTTCAGAACATCCGGCTTTTTGGCAACTTAACCGCGCTGGACAATGTACGCATCGCGCTGCACGCCTCGCGCGCGATTACGCCGGTAGAGGCCGTGTTCCGGCTGCCGCGCTTTTTCCGCGATGAGGCGCGGCAGAGCGCCGAGGCGGAGGGGCTGCTGGAACTTTTTCGTATGCGGAACAAAACCGGCGAGCTTGCCAAAAATCTGCCGTATGGCGAGCAGCGCAAGCTGGAGATAGCCCGCGCGCTGGCGCTTAAGCCGGAGTTGCTGCTGCTGGACGAGCCGGCGGCGGGGATGAATCCGCAGGAGACGCGGGAGCTTATGGCGCTGATTACCCGCATACGGCAGGAATTCAGCGTAACCATTCTTCTTATTGAACACGACATGCACCTGGTTATGGGGATATGCGAGCGTCTTTTTGTGCTGGACTACGGCGCGTTAATCGCCAGCGGTACGCCGGACGAAATACGCCGCAACCCGGATGTCATCCGCGCCTACCTAGGGGCCGAAGCGGAGGTTGCGCTGTCATGTTGAAGGTGTGTAATTTGAGCGTCCACTACGGCGCGATTCAGGCGATAAAAGACGTGTCCTTCGAGGCGGCGCGCGGGGAGATTATAACGCTTCTCGGGGCGAATGGCGCGGGGAAGACCAGCGCTATGCACGCTATATCGGGGATTATCAAGAAAAGTTCCGGCCAGGTGGTGTTTGACGGCGTGGACATTAGCGCCGCCGCGCCGGATAAGATTGTTCGGGCGGGGCTGGTGCAGTCGCCGGAGGGCAGGCGCGTTTTTGCCAACTTGACGGTGCGCGAAAACCTGGAAATGGGCGCGTACACCCGCACCGGCGCGCCGGCGGAGGTCAAAGCCGACCTGCGTACCGTGTACGACACCTTTCCCCGTCTGCGCGAGCGCGCGGGCCAGCTTGCCGGTACGCTGTCAGGCGGCGAACAGCAGATGCTCGCTATTGGCCGCGCGCTTATGGCGCGTCCGCGGCTGGTGCTGCTGGACGAGCCTTCGATGGGGCTGGCGCCTATTCTGGTTGACGAGATTTTCGCGGTTATCAAGAAAATAAACGAAGGCGGCGCGACGATTCTTTTGGTGGAACAGAACGCCTACAAAGCGCTGAGTATAGCGCACCGCGCCTACATTCTAGAAACCGGCCGCATTGTAAAATCAGGCCGCGCCCAGGACTTCCTCCACGACAGCGCGGTACGGGAAGCCTACCTCGGCGGGTAGGCGGCGGGGCGGGGGCGTGGTTTATGAGAGCATGGCCAAAACATCCTCGCGGGCGGCCAGAAACAGTTTTTCGTCGCGGATAAGATTGGCCAGGCCGAATGTCGTATACCCCGATTGCTCGGTGCCGGTAATTTGCCCCGGCCCGCGCAGTTTTAGGTCTTCTTCGGCAATGGCAAAACCGTCGTTGGTTTCGCGCATAACTTTAAGCCGTTTTTGCCATACTTCCAGTTTTTCGCCGGAAGCCTCGCGCGCGAAACCTTCCAGCGGGTCGGTCCACACCAAAAAACAGGTCGACGGCGCCGTACCCCGCCCGACCCGCCCCCGCAACTGGTGCAGCGCCGCAAGCCCGAAACGCTCGGCGTGTTCAATGACCATGCAGGTCGCGTTCGGTACGTCAACGCCAACTTCAACAACACTCGTCGCCGCCAGAATCTGAATTTCGTTTTGGCGAAACGCGGCCATAATGCGTTTTTTTTCTTCGTCGTCCAGTTTTGAGTGGAGCAGCGCCGTTTTGTAGCGCGGAAATACCTCGCACGAAAGCCGCCGCGCCATGGACTGCGCGTCTTTCAGCGCGTCCGCGCCATCACCAGAAGGCGCGCCATCGCCCGTGCCGATAAGCGGGTACACGAAATACGCCTGATGGCCGGCGCGCAGTTCCCGTTCAACCAGCGCGTACACTTTTTCCGCGTTGTTCTCCGAAAACGTGCGCGTCTGTACCGGCGTGCGCCCCGGCGGCATTCCCCGTATTACCGAAACGTCCATGTCGCCAAAAACCGTCTGGGCGAGTGTGCGGGGTATCGGTGTGGCGCTCATCATAAGCAGGTGCGGCACAGCGCCCTCTCCCTTGTCCAAAATCGCCTGGCGCTGCGTTACGCCAAAGCGGTGCTGCTCGTCAATGACGACAAGGCGCAGCCTGCGGTACTGCACGTCCCGCGAAAAAAGCGCGTGTGTGCCTACCGCTATGTCAATCTCGCCTGAGGCAAGCGCGGCAAGCAGATGTTTGCGCCCCTGGCTCTTCACGTTACCGGTTAAAAACGCCACCCGCGCGCCAAGCGGCTCCAGAAGGCGGGCGGCGTTCTCGGCGTGCTGGTAGGCCAAAAGTTCCGTGGGGGCCAGAATAACCGCCTGGCCGCCCGCTTCCACCGCTTTAAGCGCCGCAAGGAAGCACACCAGCGTTTTGCCGGAACCGACATCGCCCTGCAAAAGCCGGGCCATAGCCGGCGCGGCCATACTGGCGTTTATCTCCAAAAGG
The DNA here is from genome assembly GCA_031280455.1 of Spirochaetaceae bacterium. Next base: position 1,330 of record JAITGR010000198.1, on the reverse strand, counting down.
GCGCGTTCCTGGCCGCTGGTCAGCGCAAACGGCAGCCGTTCCAGCAGCCGTGTCTGCAGCGGCGTATACGCCGCCTCGTCCGCCGTCTCGTCCGCCGTCTGCGCCGCAGTATCCAGCGGCGCTGTATTCAGCGAGCGAGCGCGTTTTCGCTCGGCGACTGTCCGCGCAAGGCAAAAAAGTTCTTCGTAGATGAGCGTGTGGCGCGCGGCGTCCAGCTCGTCAAAGCCGCGGGGAAAATGAATGGCGCGGACAGCGTTCTTTTTTGCCAGCAAGCCGTATTTTTCAACCAGGGCGGGCGGCAGTTCGTCGTCGATGGCTTGCGCGTACTGGGTAAGCGCGTTCTGTACGAGCGTACGAAAATGCCACTGCCGTAGGCCGCCTTCCAGCCGGTACACCGGCAGAATTACGCCGAAGTGTTTTTTCAACAGTACGCTCGCGGCGGCGTCCTCCCGTTCAATTTCAAAATCGCTCGACTGAATTTTCCGGTATTTTTCGGAGTAGCCAAAAACGCCCCACAGCAGGTACCAGACGCCGGTCTTAAGCGAGCGCGCCTGCGCGGGGTCTTTGAACGCCAAAAGCGTGGCGGTCGCGGTGCCGTCGTTTACCACAAGGCAGGGCACCGCCCGTTTTTGTATATACATGCTTGATGTATCAACAATTTGTACACGAGTGTTGACTTCGTGCCGCGCGTCATCGGAAGGCGCGCCGCCGCTCCGGTACAGGCCGCCGGGCGGCAGCACAGTCGCAAGCGCACGGGGGCGTATGTGGTCTTCGTAGCGCCCCTGCCGGGGATAGCGCGTAAGCAGGTCGTGTACCGTTTCTATGCCGGCGGCCTGGAGTTTCGCGCACAGCGCGGGGCCTGCGCCTTTTACCTCGCGTACCGGAGCGCGCAGTTCACGCAGGAACATTGCTATTCTTCCGCGTTCCACACCCCCCGGTACGACCACAGGCCGTGCTGCTGGGTAGACGCGAACACCAGCGGGTAGCCGTTTGCGGCAATGCTGCCGGGCGCTTGTATAATGGACGTAAGCGCGTGGATGCCAAGTGTGGAGGCGTATTTCGCGGAAGATTCGACGCTGGCCACAGGGCTGGTGCAGGCGCCAAGTTTCCACACGCCGTCCTCTTGGCGCAGGTCGAGTTCGCGGTAGCCGTTGGTGTAGGCCGAACCGCGTATGCCGATAAGCAGGTACTGTCCGCCGCCGTCTTTCTGCCAAAAACAGAGCGCGTTGCTAAAGGCGTAGGAGGTTTCCTTGCGCTCAATAACCGGCGGAATGGTGGCGCTGCACAGGAAAACCCAGCCGCTCTTGCTTGTCGCGGCAACAATGTCGCC
>JAITGR010000114.1 GCA_031280455.1 Spirochaetaceae bacterium | reverse complement strand
GCTTCGAGAATATGACTGCTTTCTATGGCGGCCACGCCTTCCAGGTCGGCTATGGTACGGGCAACACGCAGGGTTCCGTAGTACGCGCGTCCAGAAAAATTGAGCTTTTCAACCGCCTTTTTGAACGTGCTTTCGGCGGTGCCGGTAAGTGTGCAAAATTGCCGTATGGCCGCGGCGCCCATGCCGGCGTTGCGCCGTATGCCTGTATCGCCGGCAAAGCGGGCGCGCTGCGCTTCGACGGCCTGGAGTACCCGCGTGCGTATGGCCGCGCTGGTTTCACCGGTACTGGCGCTGCCGTCAACGCCGGATTGTACAGCGACACGCAGCTCGATACGGTCCAAGAGCGCGCCGCCGAACCGCTTCCAGTAGCGCTCTATTTCCGTGGCGGAACAAAAGCAGCCGTCGTCCGCGCCGCCTGTTTGGGCACTCGCCGCGCCGAGTTTTCCGCACGGACACGGGTTAGTCGCCATAATAAGCTGAAAACCGGCAGGCAGGTGTACCGGCCCTTCGGCACGCGAAATGGTAATCACTTTATCTTCCAGCGGCTCGCGGAGCGCCTGCAAAACGTGCAGTCTGAATTCCGGCGCTTCGTCCAGAAAAAGCACGCCGTTATGCGCCAGGCTTATTTCGCCAGGCCGAACCGATTTTCCGCCGCCTAAAATGCCTTCCATAGTCGCGGAATGATGCGGCGAGCGAAACGGCGGCTCCCGCATCAAAACATCGTTTTTGCCGTCAAATGGATTGCCGAGCGCTCCCGCCAGGCTGTGCAGTTTGGTAACATCCACCGCTTCGTCGCGGGTAAGCGGCGCCATGATTGACGTAACGCGGCGGGCAAGCATGGTTTTTCCGGCGCCCGGCGGGCCGAATACCAGCAGGTTGTGGCCTCCGGCGGCGGCGATTTCCATGGCGCGTTTGTACCGTTCCTGGCCGCGAACATCAAAAAAATCGCCGCCGTTTTCGTCGGACGACACGTTTCCGGCGCCGGCTTCAGATACCGGCCGTTCCTGACGCGCCGGAAACGCGCCGTTGCGGGAACGGTACAAAAGTGCCGCGACCGCGTCCTCCAGATTGCGGACACCGCAAATATCGCCTGCATTCAGCAAAAGCGCTTCGGACAGATTTGCCGCCGGTACGATAAAGCTGCCGATTCCGGCGTCAATACCGGCGGCAACAGCCGGCAGTACGCCCCTCCCCTGCCGGACGGCGCCGGATAGTTCCAGTTCGCCGGTTACCAGTATGTCGTCGTTTGACGGCACTATCCCCGCCGCCCGCATGATTGCCAGCGCGATGGGCAAATCGAGGCCGGCGCCGTCTTTTTTTACGCCGGCCGGCGCCAGGTTAATCAACACTCGGTCAACCGGAAACTTAAATCCGGAATTGCGGAACGCGGCGCGGACACGCTCGCGGGCTTCTCGAACCGCGCAGGCGGCAAGGCCGGTCATGTCTATGCCGGGAATGGCGCGGCGTATATCGGCTTCAACATTGACTAAAACACCTTCAAAAGCATAGGGAACATAACTGAATACTCGCATATTGTTAGTACGCTTTCGGCTGGTTTTCCGCATGGGCTTTTACGCCGCCCTGTCGCCCGTCCGCCCTGTCCGCAATGCGCCCCCGTAATGTTGACTAACAAACAACTTTTTGGTATTATAAACATGGGATATTTATAGAGCTGGCTGGCGTTGCTGTGGGGAAGCGCCGCAAAAAAATGAGGACGGAATGATGCACAAAATCTCTTTTTTACGCCAAATATGGCTGCGGAATATGCGTCAAAAACTGGGTTTTCCGGCTTTTGCGGCCACGCTGCTCTTTGCCGGCGCGTGCGGCGACACCGGTGTGCGCGCCGCGAAAGGCGACCCAGCGCCGCCGCATGACGAAAACGTCTACGAATGTGAAACTTCCGGACAAATACGGAGCGCGCTCAAAGAATCCGACGCGGGCGATTCGCCGGACAATCCAGTAAAAATCGCCTTTAGCGGCCATGAACTGAGCGGCGTTGTCCTTTTTACCATTTTGTACGCCTGCGATAAGTACATCGACCTGGATTTGTCCGGCTGCACCGGCCAGTCGTTTGGCGCGTTCAACATATCAGACAGCAAAATTCAGGAAAAACGCCAGTACATTGTGTCGCTGACACTGCCCGATTCGGTGCGCTTTATCGGATTTTCCGCGCTGTCAACCCCCGATACTGCGGAAGACAGCGTTATCGGCTGGGTCAACCTGCGAACCATCACAATGCCCGGGGCGCAGTACATTGCCCAGTACGCGTTCTACGGCTGCCGGAGCCTAAAAACCGTGTACGCGCCCGCCGCCCGCGAACTAAGCCAGAACGCCTTCAGCGTCTGCCCGTCCCTGCAAAACCTGAGCCTGGGCGCGGAGCCCCCCGCCATCGCCGCTTCGGTTTTTGAAGGCTGCGCCGTGCAAAACCAGCAAATTGTTTTGGCTATACCGGAAGGTGCCGAAAACGCCTACGGCCTGGTCGCGGATGAGCCACTGGACGCAGAAAAATCGCGCACGGGCGCGCTCGCGGCAAGCGGCGACGCCTCGTGGCTTACAAAACTGGGTGCCAACAGCGCCAGCGGATTTTTCTGGGACAGCAATTCGCAGACACGGAACAATCTGACCGTTTCACTTTCGGTACAGGCCGAATAACTATTTTGAACGCTGAACAACTGGCGGCGCTCACCGTCCTTACTTTTGGCCGCGAAGAACTGGCGCAAAAAGCCCGCCCCGTCAAGACTATAAGCGGCGAATACCGCGAGCTCGCCGCGCGCATGATAGCGTTGATGGACGAACACAGCGGCGTAGGACTTGCCGCGCCGCAAATCGGCATTCTGGAACGCATGTTTGTCGTCCGCTTTGAGGCGGCGGCGCACGTCTTCATCAACCCGTCGATTATCGCCACCAGCCACGAGCAAATAAAAATGGAAGAAGGCTGCCTTTCGCTGCCCGGCATTTGGGCAGACGTTGTCCGCCCAAAAAGCATCACCGTCCAGGCGTGGAACGAGCG
>JAITGR010000064.1 GCA_031280455.1 Spirochaetaceae bacterium | reverse complement strand
CCGCCGCCGGCCAGGGCTATTTTAAGCGGCGCCAGGTCGAATTCCAGCAAAATGCCTTTGTCCTGGCTTATGTTGTCCGGGTTTTTGTTGCTGTCCACGGTTTCCCAGCCGGCGTTGGTGTAGCCGTCGTCTTTGCCTATGCGCACGTTGTCGTCGTACACGCGCAGTCCGGCGTCCGCGCCCTGCGAATCGGCGTAACCGTAGCCTATGTCGTTGCCGGCGCTTATTTTCAGCTTGTTTTCAAAAAAGCCCGCCCAGGCTTTTATGCCGCCCAGTCCGCCGGAATTCACCGTGAGCTTGCCGCCGTACCAGTCGCCGTTGTAGCCAAAGGTTACGTTGGTGTCGTCCAGGATGTTGAAGCCGCCAAACGGGTAGTTCGTAATGTAATCTTTATCAATACGCTTGTTGTTTGTGTTACGCTGTTTCGCGTCAGAAAACCGCTCCTGCGTAAACTGAAACAGGTTGACGTCTATGTCGACCTGGGCGGTAAATCCGCGCTCTTCGTTGGCTTCAAACTCGCTTTCCTGCTTGTCGTTGGCTACCTGCCCAAACGACTGCGCCCACACGCCGCGCACGCATAGCGTGCCAAGCAGGGCCAATGCCGCATACCGTACTTTCATTCCGCGCTCCTTCGCAGACACACGCCAGCAAGCGTCCGCTGTTTCCGGCGGCTCGTCTGGACGCGGCCTGTTTTTCAAAATCAAGAAGCGCTTCCCTTACACCCGGGCCGCGCTTCCGTTATAAAAAAAGCCGCTGCGTACCCTTACGGGCGGACGCGCGGCATTTTCGCGTATGACACATTCGCTCGTTCCCAGGGCGCGTGTGCGTTGAGCATGAGCGGGTTTGCAAAAACTGTTGTTATTACTTGTGGCTGCAGGACTGTTGAACAAAAAAAGACATATTTCCCGCGCGGATTCCGGCTTTGCCGCCGCGCGAAGTTTTGTAGAGGTATAGGTATATAAATTACGGGGTTGTTTGCTAGTTGAAGCTGTTGTGCGGTTTTTTCGGCACAATAAGGGCGTATCGTATCGTATCGTATCGTATCGTATCGTATCGTATCGTATCGTATCGTACATCACGCGAACAAACCCCCTCTTCCGGTTATTTTCCCCGCCTTCCCGCAGGGCGCACATCCATTGTCTCATGCCGCGCAAAATTTGTCAAGGGGTGCCCAAAGCGCGGAGCGCTTTGGGCTTGGAGTTGCGCGTAGCGAAACTCCTCTGTTTTATGTCAAGAGACCTCCAGAAGCGAAAGCGCCAGGGGCGGCAGATTGACACGGCGAAACGGGGGGAAGGATGAGCTTTCCCGCCCTACGTACGTATTGACAAAGCGCGAACAGGCGGCTATACTGCGAACATGGAAATGGCAAACAAACAAACAAACAAACAAACAAACAAACAAACAAACAAACAAACAATTGTGCGCATCTGAATTTCTTTGTCAAGCCCCCGGCGCGGCGCATTTTGAATTTCTAAAATATGTTTCAAAAGCACGGTGGGCAAGTTTTTATCATCAGGTTCACGAAATCCTTGTGGCGCAGCCGCGCACGGTGCTTGAAGTTGGCGTGGGGCCGGGTGTTCTTAAAGCCGTATTAAACGCGGTGAGTAATTGCGCCTATACATCCATGGACATTCGGCCCGAGTTAAACCCGGATTATACCGGCTCGGTACTGGATATGCCGTTTCTGGACAATCAGTACGATATTGCCGTATGTTTTCAGGTTTTGGAGCATTTACCGTATACTTCCTTTGAAAAAGCGCTTTCCGAACTGCTGCGCGTGGCAAAAAAGATGGTTATTATATCTCTGCCAAACGCGGGAAGGGCGATACAGGTGCACATTCCCAAGATATGCAGAAACCGGATTTTTGAACTGCCGCGCATAAAAAAACGCGCGCATGTATATAATGGTGTACACTATTGGGAAATAAACCAAAAAGGTTACGATACACGCACAATAATCGACGCGATTACCGGTACCGCGAAAAAGTACAACTATGTGCTCACTAAAGAATATCGCGTGTATGGCAATCCGTATCATCATTTTTTTGTACTAACGAATACCAGCACCACCTAAACCCGCCGCGCGCGCAGGGCGCTAATAAATGATAGAGGGCCAAGGAAGGGGGATTAGGTTTTTGAATAGCGCACAAGCACGATGCCGATGATTGTAAAAAACACAACGGGGAACCACGCGCCGACAATGGGCGGAATGTAGCCCAGGCCGGCCATCATCATGCTTATCATTTCCATAATGTAGTAGACAACGCCTATGCCAAGACTGGAGAGCAGGCTCATAAGCAGAATGTTTTTGCGGAAGCGCCCGCCCATGGATATAGAAAGAATAACCACGATAAACGATACGCTGGAAAATGAATACCGGTGGTAATAGTCGCTGAGCGCTTTTAGGTACGGCAAGCCGGCAATTTTTAAGTCCTGCACCAAAAGCCCAACGTCGCGGGCGCTCAACTCCTCGGAATCGACGGAACTGCGCCTAAAAATATCGGGATTTTCCGTGTACGGTTCACGCGGCGTAAACGGCCGTACGCGCAAAAAATCGCCCTCCCATTCGTAAATAACCGCGTTCGAGAACACCCATTGACCGCTCTCCCATTTTGCGGATATAGCGCGAATATGCGAAAGAAAACGCCCTTCTTTATCGCGTTCAATTATACTTACACCATTCAGCGTTATATTGCGAACATCAAAATAATCAATCGAATATATACGGTTTCCTTCGTTTGTTTTTATAACTATATCCGAGTTGCTTTCGGTCATCTGCTGATGCCGCAGCGTTCTGGTAAGCTCGTTTTTTTCTTTTAACGTTGGAATAACCAGTCTATCCTGGAAAAAAAACGAAAAGACCGAAGCCGCGCCGCCAATAATCAACAGCGCCGCTCCGGCACGCCAAAACGGAATGCCGCTGGATATTATCGATGTCAACTCGTTGCGCGCGTACAAATCGCCCAGCGTGTAGGCAATCGCAAATATCAGCGAAATAGGAATGGCAAACGCGACGCTTTTTGGTATATACAAAATGCTTGCGCGCACAATTTCCGAAAACGGCGCTTCGTAATTAAGATAGTGCACCAAATTCAAAAACAAATCTATCAGCAAAAAAAGCATGACAAACATGGAAACTGCGACGACAAATACCGGAAAAAAATGGCGGACTATGTATCGGTCTATAATCACCGGCGCACCCTAATTAAACACAGCACAAGCCCTATACCGGCGCATAAAATGTTGGGATACCACATCGACCAGAACGGCGGATACCCCAGGCGTATGCCCATATTCTGCCCCATAAGCAGCATAGCCCAGTAAAACACAGAAATGATAAGCCCCAGAATAAACCCGACGGCCTGGCCGGACTTTTTCGCCATAAGCCCCAGCGGCACCGCAAGAAAAATAAACGAAAGCGCCCCCAGCGGTATGGAAAACTTTTTGTAGAATTCCAAAAGATATATAGAAAGACTGCGGTCTTTGCGCAGGTTGGACGCCAGCGTCGTCTCGCGCTCGTATGCGTTAAGCAGATTTTCCCTCCCCGTCCAGGGGCGGTAGCCCGGCCCGCGCCGCAGCGCGTTTTCCAGGTTCATGGCGGAATCGAACGTGGACGCAAGCCGCGAGCGTAACGATTTGTTTACATTCGCGCGTTTAACGGTAATTTCTTTGTATACGTCAATTGAACTCATCTCGCGCGGCCCCGGCGGCGTTACCTGCTGAATCAAATCCTCCTGCGGAATGCGGTAGCGCAGAAACCCGCTGGTCGCGTAATCGTAATCGCTGCGTTCAACCTCTTTTGAAGAATGAATAAACGCATTCTCCAGGTCAAGCCGAATCCCCTCCTTGCCCGCGTCCACAAATTCAGCGTTTTTGGCCAGAATAACCCGCCGCTCGCCGTCGGACGTTTTGTCGAGTATCAGCAAATCGGATATACTCTTTTCAGTTACATTGCCGGTAATTACCACCGTATCCTTAAAGCGCTTTACCGAATTCGACTCTATCTCCAGCGCGGGCGTGGACACAAGAATGCGCCGGTACAACCGCGCAAACTGAATGGTGCCAGCCGGCAGCAGAATGTCGTTGGCGACAAACGAAAATATCGAAATAATCACGCCGACAATAATCGTTGGCGCAAGAATGTTTTTGTACGACAGGCCGGAGGCGAGCATAACCAGAATTTCGTTGTCGGAAGAAAGCCGGCCTATCGTCATGAGCGTTCCCAACAGGCTCGCAAACGGCGCGGACATGGCGACAATGGACGGCAGCGAGAACAGCACCAGCAGCGCGACCTGGTTAAACGGAACTTTTTTGGTCAGAATTTCGTTTGCCATAAGCAAAAGCTGGTTGACAAAAAATATAAAAAAGAAAAAAAGAAACGACACGCCAAACGCAAACAACGTTTCCCAAAACAAATACCGGAAAATTGTCGGTGATATGTGTCCGTTTTTCAGGTTGAGGTCCATACTACGAGCGCAGTATACCCGAAAACCGCATGGGCGGAAAGACCGCGCATTGCTTCCGCCGCCACTGCCGCCATCGTGGGGACTACGACTACATATTCAGGAACTGCTCGCAGACGCGCTCTACCACCTCAAAGCTATCCACGCAGCGCCTGGTTTCCGGCAGCGCGTCCAGAAAAATCCTGCCGTAGCTTTTTTGCGCCAGCCGGTTGTCCAGCACGGCGACAACGCCGCGGTCGCTGGCGCGCCGCATAAGCCGGCCAAAGCCCTGGCGGAATTTCATTACCGCCTCCGGTACCGAAAGCTCGGTAAACGGATTTTTCCCCGCGCGCTCCAGCGCTTCGCACCTCGCCTGCGGCACCGGGTCGTCCGGCGTGTTGAACGGCAGCCGGCACAGTATCACCAGGCGCAGCGTCTCGCCGGGCGCGTCGATGCCTTCCCAAAACGAATCGGTGGCAAACAGCACGCTGGAGGCATCGTCCAGAAAGCGCCGCATAAGCCGCGCGCGGTCGTCCTCCCCCTGCGCCAACGCGCAAATGCCGTGCCGCGCTAAACGCGGGGCGCAGAACGAAAAAGCCGCGCGCAGGCTCCCGTACGAGGTAAACAACACCAGCGCCCCGCCGCCTGAGGCGGTGCACAGGCGCAGCGCCGCGTCGTTGACAAAGCCCTGGTAGGCGGGACTCGACGGCGGCGGCGCGTCGGCGGGAATGGCCAGCAGCACCGCCTGTTTGTACGGAAACGGCGACGCGAAGGTGCCGCGCAGCACGTCCTCGCGTCCGGCCAGCCCCGCCCGCTCCAGCCAGTAATCAAACGAGCCGCCTAGACCAAGTGTCGCCGACACGCACACCACCGTTTTGTGCGGCGTAAACAGCGCGTCGTTCAACACCGGCCCCAC
>JAITGR010000232.1 GCA_031280455.1 Spirochaetaceae bacterium | reverse complement strand
TCAGTTTTGAAAACATCGCCAATAGGACAAAGCGCCCCGTTCATGTCGCCGTACAAGGTGCAGTACCCCATGGCAAGCTCGGATTTATTGCCCGTCGTAAGCAGCATCGAATTGAATTTGTTGGAAAACGCCATAAGCAGCGAGCCGCGAATACGCGCCTGCAGATTCTCCTCGGCACTGTCGAAGGGGCGGCCTTCAAAAACGCCGTCCAGGGACGCCAGAAACGCCGCGTACACCGGCTCTATCGGCAGCGTCTCGTAGCGGCAGCCGAGCTTACCGGCGAGCAGGAGCGCGTCGTCGCGGCTCCCCGCGGAGGAAAAGCGCGACGGCATACTGAACGCGGCAACGTTTTCGCGTCCGGCGGCGCGCACCGCAAGGCAGGCGACCAGCGCCGAGTCGATGCCGCCGGAAAGCCCCAGGTGGCAGCGCGTAAAGCCGCATTTTGCCATGTAATCGCGGATGCCCATAACGAGCGCGTTTTCCAGAAAATCAAGTTCCGCGTCCGCGCCATCGCCCCCCCCCTCCCCCTCTGCGGACGAAAGAGCCGCTCCGGAAAAACTACGCGAGGCGGCGTCGAATTGGGCGCACACCAGGTCTTCTTCCAGCGCCCTGGCCGAAAGCCGCACGCCCCGCGCGTCCAGAAAAAAGCTACGGCCGTCAAAAATAATCGAGTCGTTTGCGCCGACGGCATTTATATACGCCAGCGGAACATTGCCCCGCCGCCCAATCCGCGCCGCCAGCGCCATGCGTGCGGTGTGCTTACCGGCATAGTACGGCGAGGCCGAAGGCACGCACAAAAGCTCTACCCCCGCGTCCAAAAGGCGGCGCACCGGGTCTTCGGCATAGCGCGTGCCGGGCGTTTCGGTTTCGCGCCACACATCCTCGCACACCGCAAACCCAATGCGCGCGCCGTCCAGCACAAACGGCGACCACGATGTCGCCGGTTCAAAATTGCGCGCTTCGTCAAACACGTCGTAGGTGGGCAGCAGCGTTTTCAACTGTTCAAACACCAGCCGCCCGCCCCGCAGCACGCCGTAGGCGTTCACCAGGCTTTTGCCGCGCGCGCCGGTGTTCCGGTTTACATACCCTACGGCGCAGGCGATTTCCGACGGCAGCTCCTGTTGCAGCCGCCGCAGCGCGCGAATGTTCTGTTCGGTAAAAGCGTCCTGGTCGAGCATGTCCATGGGCGGATAGCCAGAGATGGCGAGCTCGGGGAACAGCACCAGCGCGCAGCCGGCATCGTGCGCCCGGCGCGAAAACGCGATAATTTTTGCCGTATTGCCCGAAAAATCGCCGATAGTAGCATTTATTTGCGCGATAGCCAGTTTCACAGTGGACAGTATACCCGCAACGCGCACGCTTTGTCAATTTTGCCAGATGCTCTCGTCCAGCAGCGCCTTCACGAGGCCGGCGGCCTCGTCATAGTTAAAGCCTTCGATGTTCGCTCGGATGGCCGGCAGGGCTTTTTCCCAGCGCGCTTTAAGAGCGGCATCCTCTGGCTCCACGCGGGAGATGAGGCCGAGCGCCTGTTCCGCTTCGTCACTGTTGAAGCGGAACGCCGCGTCGTACAATGCCTGCAGTTTTTTGCGGAACGTCGTGCCGCCGACCGCTGTCCGCTCCTGCGGCGTATCCTGCGCGCGCTCCCCGCAGACAAGCGCGCTTTTTTGCAGCGCCGTGTAAAAACCGGCTACCGCCGCGCACAGTGCGTCTGTTTTTTGGCGGCACAACTCGTAGCGCTCCTCCCGCGCGGCCAGTTCCAGTTCGCGCGCCGCCTGGGACAGCGCCGTATTCCCGATAGTAGCGAGTACGCCTTTTATCGCGTGTACTTTCAATGTATATTCATACCAGTCTTCGTCCCGCAGCGCTGTCTGTATGCCGTTGATGTATCCGTCAAACTCGGCAATAAACTGGCGCAGCACCGTTATTAAATTCGCTTCGGTGCGTACATGCGACAGCGCCGTCTGCATATCTATGCCGTCTATACACGAAATTTCCTGAACAATATTTGATATATTTTTTTTATCGCTGTCATCGTTTTCCGGCGTCTGCGGCTTTATCTGCTGTTTTTCAGGCGGAATAATGCTCCGCAGCGATTCATCCAGTTTTTTTATATCTATCGGTTTTACAATATAGTCCGTAAAGCCGTTTTCCAGAAAAATTTCGCGCATACCGATTATCGCGTTCGCGGTAAAGGCTACCAGCGGAACGGTCGCAAAGACTTCGCCAAACCCGCTTTCGGCCAGGGCGCGTATTGCCTGGGCGGTTTCTATGCCGTCCATGCCCGGCATCATGTGGTCGATGAATATACCGTCAAAGTATTCATCTTTTTGCGCCAGTTCTTTAATCAGCGAAAGCGCGTCGCCGCCGCTTAAACAGGTGTTTACCCGCATCTGATACGGCGCAAGCAGCCCTTCGGCGACAACCAGGTTTGTCAGTATGTCGTCGATAATCAGCACGCGCGCCGTTGGGGCGACAAAGCCGAGCGAATGGCGCTCGCCTTCATTCTGAACTTCGGTGCGGCGGTTGTTTAATGTATTGGCAATTGATATAGCGTGCGCCGGCATCGGTATTGTAATGTCGGCGGCTATATCGCTTGCCGCTTCCTCGCCCAGCGCGACAATTTTTGTATGCGCGTTGGTTTTGCGTATAAGGTCGTGCGCGCTTTCATACAGGGGCGAGGCGGCAAACAGCCAGGGATACTGCTTTTCGGCCAGTTTTTCTTTAAGCTGGGCGTAATTGCTAACCATGGTACACGGAACCCGCAAGTCGTCCAGGCTGCGCTTTATCGAATTAGCGTAGCGTTCGCGCGCTTCGTAAATGAGCACGCTTTTGTCCCCGGCGTTTTCCACGGACGCGACACACTGCGCATCCTCGACAGTCTGCGGCAGACTGAAGGTAAAACAGCTGCCCCTGCCGTACTCGCTTTCCAGCGTTATGTCGCCGGCCATAGCGCGCGCCAGGTTGCGCGCTATGGCGAGCCCCAGGCCGGAGCCTTCGATATGCCGGTTGCGTTCAACGTCAACCTGGACAAACTCGCCAAACAGCCGGCCAGTGTCTTCGGGCTTTATACCCATGCCGGAATCGCTTACCTTCATTATAATTTGTATATCTTTTTTATCTGTATCATTGCCGGAATAACAGCCGGAAATATCCAGCGCTATGTATCCTTTTTCTGTATATTTAACCGCGTTATTCAGCAGGTTAAGAAGCACCTGCCGTATGCGCACAACATCGCCCGTCAGTTTTTGGGGGATAGTGCTGTCAATGTTCACGGTAAAGGCAAGCGGCTTTTCGCGCATACGCATTCTGATTATATTCACAACATCGTTGACAAGGCTTGCAAACAGATAACTCGTGTTGATAATTTCAAGGCTGCCGGCTTCGATTTTTGAAAAGTCAAGAATATCGTTTATAAGCGAAAGCAAATTCGCGCTCGCCTGCTTTACCCCGTTTGCGTACTCCCGCGCGCGCGGCGGTATGTTTTCGCGCAGTATAAGCTCGGACATGCCGGTAATCGCGTTCATCGGTGTGCGGATTTCGTGGCTCATGCGGGCAAGAAACGCGCTTTTCGCGCGGTTCAGCGTCTCCGCGCGCCGCAGTTCGTTTACGTTGATAATGCCGCCCATTATCTTGGCAGGAATGCCGTTTTTCCATTCCACAACATGGCCGCTGGCCTTGGTCCACATGTACTCCCCGTCCGCGCGCTTTAAGCGCAGGTTTGTGTTATACTGGCTGGCTGTGCCTTTTAAGCACGCCTCCAGGTTTTCGTTGCGCTTGTGTAAGTCATCTGGATGTATAAGTTCTATATACTGATACGGCGGAACGGGATTTTCGCGCGGCACTTTGCCAAAAGAAGTAATCATGCCCTCTTCATAGCCAAACTCTTTCATAAACTGAAGGCTGCACGTTAAGCGGTCGTTTTCAATATCCCATTCAAAAAAAGCGAGGTGCGACATTTCCGCGACAATATCCATGTGTTCTTTGGTGCGTTCAAGCAGCGCGGCGTTTTCCAGCGCGCGAAGCTCGGCGCGTTTTGACTCGTCAATATTGATAATAGCGCCGCGCACAATAGACAATGCGCCGTTACTGTCCCGCTCGGCGACATATCCGGCGTTTACAACCCATATATAGCCGCCCCTTTTTTCGCGTACCCGCACTTCAATGTGGTAGCGTTCAACCTGGCCGTATAAATACGAAGTGATAACCTCCTTAAACTGCCCGCGGTCATCGGGGTGAATCATCCAAAACCACGAATACTCATCAGGTTTCTCCGGCATTTCGCCTTTTAATACACTTGATTTTGATATACCGGCTTTTCGTATTTCCTGGGGAGTAAAGCCCGTTACCAACTCAAACTGCGGGCTGAATATAAGCACATCGGTATCCGCGTTCCACTGCCAGTAGCTTAACTTGGCAATATCCGCCACCAAATCGAGGTTTTCCTGCTTGCGGTGCACCGAATCAATCGTTTTACGCACATGCGTAATGTCCTGCAGCACGCCGGTAAGCACACACGGCGTATCGTCCGCGTCGCGCTCGCTTACATAACAAATATCCTGTATCCAGATAAACGAGCCGTCCTTGCACCGAATTTTTACGACAATGCCCCGGCTTTCGTCTTTTCCGGCTGCAATCACTGTTTTTTTCATGTTTCGGACGGCGAGGGTCTGCGCTTCGTCCGGCGAAAGAAATGTCGTTAAGTCTTTGTCGATTAATTCCTCTATTTCCCAGCCGCAGAAATTTTTCCAGTCGCCGGAAAGGGTAAGCGCGCCGGTTTTGACATTCTGCTCCCAAAATACAATGCGGCTTGTCATTTTTATAGTTTGAAACATGTTCACCTCCTTAAAACATACCTTACTATGGTATGTTTTAACGTATATTAAAATAGTATTTATTCAAATACGCAATACGTTTCTCTGCTTCCGAATAATACGGACTTTCCGGAAAATTCCGCGTAAGGGCGGTGTACGCGCCTATGCTGTTTTTTATGTTACGCAAAGCGCCCGGCGCTTCGTATGCCTTCCCGCGAAGATACAGCATACGGTCGTCCGGCTCCGGATTTTCCCGCTCGATGCGCGCGAGCCCTTCCAGCGCGTGCGCGATATTTCCCGCTTCATAGGCGGCCTCGGCATCTTGCAGCAGCGCGTCCAGCCCGCGCCCGCCGCCGCCGTCCGCTGCCGCCGGAGCGGGCGTTTCGGCGGCGGTTGCCGGAGCGCTCGCCGCGGCGCTGTTCCCCGCTTGTGCCGCCGCCGCCGTCCCCGTACCGCCGGCGGCGGCTGTACCGGCAGCCGCTGTACTAACGGCGGTCGCT
Source organism: Spirochaetaceae bacterium (assembly GCA_031280455.1). The sequence continues at coordinate 6,816 of JAITGR010000232.1, read as the reverse complement.
GTACTAGCGGCAGCCGCCGGTTCCGCGCCGCTTTCGGACGGCGGCATATCCGCACGCGCGGCGCTGCCCGGCGGCACACCGTCGGCCTTGCCCGCCGGCGCGTACGCCGCCCGCGCGGAACGGGGGATAAAGTCCGGCGGCGGCCACAGTTCCGCCCGCACGCGCGTTTCCGCCTCGCGCTCGCCGGCAGGCGGCGGCGCGACAATGACCGTTACCGCATCGTTAATTTCGTAATCGTTGTAAAAATCGCGCTTGAAAAACACGAGCGAGTAGGTGCCGCTCTCTTTTGGCCGGAATACAAAGGTCTGCCCCCCGCCGTCCAGTTTACGCGAATCAAAGTCGATACCCCGCTTAAGTCCGGCCTCCCCCCTGTACACCCAGCCCGCGCCCCGAAACGGAATTTCCAGCAACTGCCCCGCCTGAACGCGGACAGTGCGCGAAACTTCGGGCTCCTGCGGCAGCGTTTCGGACGGCGGCGGGGCGGCGGCGCGGGTATCCCTGGCTGCCGCCGGCAGGGGGCGCGGTTCGTCCGCCGCAGGCGGCGCGGCGGCGGCTATTTCCGGCACACGGACGGCAGGGCGCACGTTGGCCGGTACCGGCGGCGGAGCGGGCGGCGGCGCGGGGGCAACAGCCGCTGGCGCGGGTGGCGGGGCTGGCGCTGGCGCAGGCACGGGCGCGGGCGGCGGGGCTGGCGGCGGCGGTTCGGGCGCCGGCGGGGGCGGCGCGGGCGTTTCGGCGACCACCGGCGGCAGGGCGGGGGGCGCGGCAGGCGGCGCGGCAGGCGGCGCATAGACCGGCTCCGGCAGCGCGCCTTGAAGCGGCGTGTCAATGTAGGCGAGTAATTCCTCGGCGCGGCGGACTATGCCGGCGGGATCGGCTGGCGGCGGCGCTGGCGGCTCGGCGGCTGGCGGCGGCGCTTGCGGCGTGGCAGGCGCTTGCGGCGCAGGGAGGCTCCGGCACGAAAAAAACGCGGCGCAGAGCAGGGCGGCTCGTATTCCGCCGCCGGATTTTCCCCAAAAAAGTGCGGTTTTCATCGTATATTCTCTAATAATGTATCGATTGTTTTTTCCGCGTTTTCAAGCCAAAACGCCTGCCCCGCGCCGGCGGGGTTGGTCCAGTACGGCCGTGCGTCTTCAACAGTCCAGGACGGGCGCTGCTCGCGCGGCAGCAGCACTTCCGGCAAAAAATCCGGCTCTTCGGGCAGAAATATATCGGCCTCTTCAATCGCTTTCCGGGTGTACTCAGACGGCAGCTCCGTTTCGTCCACGGCGCTCTGCGTGAGCTTCACCACAAAAACGGTGCCAAGCGGGACTATGAGAGAGAGCGCCGCAAAAAGAATGACGCAAAAACGCGCAAGCGGCGCAGCCCACACTTTTCTAACCAACGCAGCCGGCAGCGCCCTCAGCGCCCCCATTTTTTCGCCTAAATCCCCGAGTCCCATGCTTTCAATTATACCCAGAAAAAGAAATCTATGCTTCCCCCGCCCTGTCCGAAAATCCCGAAGAGCAAATACTATTTCAGCTTATTGGCGAGCAAGGCGCGTCTGGGTTGCTCCGAATTACCGGCGTAAAGGCAGGCAACCGGCAACTGAATCAATCAGTAAACGGATTGTACCCGTCAGGCGGCTGGAAGACATCCGGGTCGCCCGCGTATGGCGGCAGACCGCCGGCAGACGGCGGGCTGGCCGGCGGGGCGGCTTGCGGAGCGGGCGGCGGGGCGGAATCGTACGGCGGCGGCTGTTGGAACGGCGTTTCACCGGCGGCAGCGCCTGCGGCGGCCCCCTGGAGCGTGTCAAAACCAGAGTACGCGCCCTCCCCGCCCTCCTGGAACCACGCCTCGGACGGCAGCGAATCAAAGTCGAGCGTCGGCCCCTGCCAGAGCGGAAAATCGTCCCCGCCATAGCCGTCCAGGTCAAGCCCGAAATCCCCGCCGCCCCCTTCATTGTGATAATTGCAGTATTCCGAAGGCGTGGAATCCGAGAGGAAGCTCAGCACGACCGATCCCTGGTTGCAGCGCGGCGTCAGCAGCTTGCCCGACTTCGCGCACACCCGCAAATCGGTAACGCCGCTCGCCGGCCGCTTGAATTCCCGCGACGGCAGCCCGCGGTGCACTTCGCGCATAAAATCGCCCCACACAGGGCCGGCGAGCGTCGCGCCGGTAAGATTCAGCCCCAGGGAATTGCCCGGCTTGTCAAACCCGAACCAGAGCGCGCTGGTGTAGTACGGCGTAAACCCGACCGTCCAGGCGTCCGACCAGTTTTGCGTCGTGCCCGTTTTCCCCGCCGCCGCGATGGCGTAGCGCTTGCCGTTCCCGTCAACAAAACTGAACTTGGCCGCTTGGCCGCCCAGCGTCCCCATTTCGACCGTTTTCCGCAGCAAACCAACCATGACATACGCGTTCTGCGGACTTATGACATGCAGGGCGTCGCCCTTTTGCTTTTGCCGCAGCCGCAAATCGCGCTCGTTATCCAGAATAACCCGCCCGTTACGGTCGCTTATCGACAAAATCGCAAGGGGCGTAACCTCTTTTCCCTCGTTAGCAAACGTCGCAAACGCCTTTGCCATCTGAATCGGCGCTATCGAAATAATCCCCAGACCCATGGGGTACACCCGCGGGAACGTGCGCCGCTTCGTTTCGGGGTCGTTAATCCCCAAAAGCAGCGCCGCGCGGTCTATCGCCGCGTCAAAACCTATCTCGTCAAGAATCTTCAGACTAGGCACGTTCATAGACTGCGCCAGCGCCTCGTACAACAGCACCGACCCGCGCCATTCACCCCGGAAGTTAAGCGGAATGTACGGCGTACCATCCTCGTTGTAAAACACCACCGGCACGTCGTAAATCAGCGAAGACGGCGTAAATTTATGGCTGTCAATCGCGGCGGAATAGTACAACGGCTTAAACGACGAGCCGGGCATAACCCGCCCCTGCGTCGCACGGATAAGCTGATTCGTCTGGTCGTACTTGGAGCCGCCGATAAGCGCCTTAATGTAGCCGGTTTCATTCTCCAAAAGCACCAGCGCCCCCTCCACGACATTCTGCTCGGCGGCGCTCTTCAGTTCGTCAAAACCCGCCGCGCTCACCGCCTTCAGTTCCGGCAGGTCAAAAAGTAGCGCGGACAGGTCGACAATGGGGTTTATCAGCGAATTATACCGGCTTTGGGCGCGAAAATCGTTGCGCTTGGCGTAATCTACCCGCAGCATGTCCATACCAAAGTGAAGGTTGAGCAGACTGATAAGCGGCAGCACCTGCGCTTCGGCGCGGTCGATGCGGGAGCCGGACGACCGGTTGAATTCACGGTTCGCGCGTTCCAGCGCCGCCGTCATCATCTTTTGCGCGTTCTCCTGAAACGCCAGGTCGAGGGTTGTCTGCACGGTGTACCCGTCGCGGTAGTAATCCATGGTCTGATACATCATGCCATCCAGTTCGCGGCGGACATACTCGCTAAACCAGGGCGCTTTGTCTTCGCGGTGATAGTACGCCGAAAGCGACGCGCGCGTAAAATCGTACTTCGACCAGTATTCGTTGTACGAAGCGTCGGCGTCCGCGCGGGTCGCGTACCCAAGCTCCACCATCTTATCCAGAACGATGCTCTGGCGCTCCATGGCGACATTCGGATTATCCAGCGGGTTGTATTTTGAAGGGCTGGACAACTGCACCACCAGCACGGCGGCTTCGGCAAGCGTAATCTCCCGCGCGCTGTGGCCAAAAAAGTATTTACTGGCGGCCTCGACGCCGTACACACCCGGCCCCATGTACATATAATTGAGGTAGATTTCCAGAATTTCGTTTTTGGAGTAGCGGCGTTCCATTTGAATAGCCCACCACAACTCCCGCAGTTTGCGCGAGTACGAGTACTCGCGGCGGTCAGTGTACAGCGTGCCGGCCACTTGCTGGGTAATGGTCGAGCCGCCGCCCAGCGTCTGCCCGATGATTTTTCCGTAAGCGGCGCGGGCTATGCCGCGGACGCTAAAACCTTTATGCCGGTAGAAATTAGGATCCTCGCGGGCAAGAACGGCGTAAATTAAATGTTTGGGCAAATCGGCAATATCGACAAGCTCGCGCTTTTCCTCCGCGGCGAATTCGGTAATGACGGTGCCATGAAGGTCCAGGATTTTGGTCGGGAGCGCCGGCGCGAACACCTGAAATTCTTCCTGATTGATGATGTTTTCTGTCGCGGCGATAGCAAAGCCCAATCCCACGCCAAGCAGCACCACCAAAAAAAGCCCGCCGCCGCCAATCACCCGCAGCCACATCCGCCGCCGCTGCCGCTCCGGCCTGGAAGCCCCGCCGTCCTTACTGTCCATACGCCCTCCAGAATACGCGATAATGGGGAACAGGTCAACGGCTCAAAATCCGGCAACGCCGGATTTTGAGCTTGCAAAAACGGCACAGCCGTTTTTGCGCCCGCTCCTCCATGGATGAGCGCGTAACTAATTAAAACAAATTAACCGCGAATTACGCGAATAGACACGGAATTGCGGTCTCTTTCCGCGTGGTTTCCGTGCCTTCCGTGGTTTATTCGTGCCGAAGGGGTTTAATACCCCCCCTCGCGGGGCAAGTTTGACAAAATTGCGATTTGTGTTAAACTGGAACTATGCTAAGCTATAAAGAGTATGGGGCTGATTGGCCTGATTTGCCCTACCCCAATTTTATCGCGTGGATGCAGGACCTTTCGGCACGCCACGCCGAAAAACCCTTCGTGATGTACCGCGAAGGCAAGCAAACCGATTTTACCGTGTGGACCTACGCGCGCTTTTACGACGAATGCCGCCGCGTCGCGCGGGGGCTCCTCGCCTGCGGCCTCCAAAAAGGAGACCGCGTTGTACTGTGGGCCGAAAACCGCCCCGAATGGCTGGCCGTGTGGATGGGCGCTATCATAGCCGGCTGCGCGATTGTCCCCGTCGACTTCCTCGTGGGCGAAGCCGAAGCGGAAAACATTATCACCATAACCGCCGCGCGCGCACTCTTTTACTCAGCGCGCAAAACCGCCTTTGCGCACGGCCTTGGCGCACAAAACCTGCTGGTAAAAGTCCAGTTGACTCCCGCCTCAGACGATACGCTTGCCGGCGCCCCTTCCGGCGTGACGCTGTTTTCCGGCTTCGGCGCGGGCGACGGCAGCCAAAAACTGCCGGCCATCCACGACATACCAGAAAACACCCCCGCGTCAATCGTGTTTACCTCGGGAACCACCGGCTTTGCCAAAGGCGTCATGCTCAGCCACAAAGCAATCATCGCCAACACCAACGCCGCCATACTCATGCTCACCCCCCGCCCAACGGACGTATTCATCGACGTACTCCCCCTGCACCACACCTACCCGACAACCTGCTCGTTCCTCGCCCCCCACTCCTGCGGCGTGCCGGTCATCCTGGTCGAGCGGCTCGTGGGCGAAGTCGTCGTCCGCGACATACGCGACGGCGGCGGCACCTTCCTTATCTCCGTCCCGCTCTTGTACGACAAAGTAATGGCCGCCATAGACGCAAAGTACCAGAAAACCCCCGCGCCCGTCCGCTTTGTCCTTGACCTGCTGCGCAAAAAAGCGCTGGCAGAAGCCAAACGCGGCAACCCCGAATTTGGCCGCAAGGTTTTCCGCTTTATCCGCAAAAAAGCCGGCCTCGACACCATAACGATTATGGTCGGCGGCGGCGGCGCGCTCAACCCCATAACCGCCGACTTCTTCGACTCCTTTGGCTTTAACATAGTCCACGGCTATGGCATGAGTGAAAACAGCCCCCTTATCAGCGTGAACACCGCGCGGCACAAACGCAACGCCTCCGTCGGCCTGCCCGTCAAGTACACCGATGTCCGCATCGTCGACAAAGACGACGACACCCGCGTACTCAAAGCCGGCGACCCCGGCGAAATCGTGCTCAAATCGCCGTCAATCATGCTCGGCTACTTTGAACAGCCACAAGCCACCGCCGAAATGTTCACACCGGACGGCTACCTCAAAACCGGCGACCTGGGCTACCTGGACGACGACGGCTTTATCTACATAAACGGCCGCAAAAAAAACCTGATTGTCTCCTCCGGCGGCAAAAACATCTACCCCGAAGAAATCGAAATCCACTTTGCCGCCTCGCGCGTCATTGCCGAAATCCTCGTTCTGGGCCGCACCGACCCGTCGCGGGGCGGCGAGTTCATCTTCGCCGTCGTGTACCCCAATCAAGAAACCCTCGCCTGCGACTACGGCGGCAAAGCGAACGACCGCGCGTTTGTAAAGCAGCTTGTCCGTGCGGAAATCGAACACGTAAACCGCGGCCTGGCGGCCTACAAAAAAATCAGCGACTTTATGCTGCGGGACAGCGAGTTTGAAAAAAACGCCCAAAAAAAGATAAAGCGCTTCCTGTACAAAGACTACGAAGACAGCGCAAAAACACCGCTCTAGACAGCAATGATTAAACCGCGAATTACGCGAATGGACACGAATAATGCCAATAATGTCTCCATATTCGTTATAATTCGCGTACATTCGCGGATTTCTCAATTCTCCATTCTCATTTAATCAGCGCTCCCTACGGGTTGCCCTACCGTACCGTACGTATTGACTTTTTCTGCCGGCTTTATTACAATAATACTACGAGGATTGCCGTTTAGCAGTCAAATTTCAGCGATTCATACAAGGAAAAGAATTATGAAAAAGAAAGTTTTTTGGAAGCTCGCGGGGCTTGGATTGGCGGCGCTGGTGTTTACCGCAGCCGGCTGCCGTAAAGTTACCGACCCGCCAACCAGCGCGCCGGAAGACGAGATTCCGGTTGTGAAGGTGAGCGTCAACATTACTCCGGCGGCGGCGGCGGCGCATGTTACCGTTAAACA
>JAITGR010000143.1 GCA_031280455.1 Spirochaetaceae bacterium | reverse complement strand
GCACGGAAACCACGCGGAAAGAGACCGCAATTCCGTGTCCTTTCCGCGTTTTTCCGTGGTTTGTTGTATGCGATGCCCTTTAATCAGTGCTTCCCTTGGCAATGGGCAGGGCGCGGCGGTATGATTTTGCTATGGATTACGCTGAAGAATCGTTACGCATGCACGCGCTCTGGCGGGGCAAGCTGGAAACAAGGCCGAAAATGCCGCTGGACACGCCGGAGGCGCTCTCGCTGGCGTATACCCCCGGCGTCGCTTCGAGCTGCCGCGCAATTGCCGCCGATGCCGAAAAAAGTTTTGAGCTGACTGGCCGCTGGAATACGGTTGCCGTGGTTACCGACGGCTCGGCGGTGCTGGGGCTGGGCGACCTGGGCGCTGCGCCCGCGCTGCCTGTTATGGAAGGCAAGTGTGCGCTTTTTAAGGCGTTTGGCGGCGTGGACGCGGTGCCGCTGTGTGTCGGTTCAAAAAAGCCTGACGACATTGTGGCCGTCGTCGACCTGCTGCAAAATTCATTCGGCGGCATCAACCTTGAAGACATAGCCGCGCCGCGTTGTTTTGAAGTTGAACAGCGGCTTAAGAGGTGCTGCGCCATTCCTGTTTTTCACGACGACCAGCACGGCACGGCAATAGTCGTTTTGGCCGCTCTGTGGAACGCCCTCTTGTACACCGGCAAAAAAATCGGCGACATTCGCGTTGTTATAAACGGCGCGGGCGCCGCCGGAATCGCCATCGCGCGGCTGCTTGTCATAGCCGGTGTTGCCGATATGATTGTGTGCGACAGTTCCGGCGCGATTTTTCCCGGGAGGGGGCATCTGTCCGCCGAAAAACAGGAGATTGCCGCCGTAAACCGCCGCGCCTGTTCCGGCACACTCGCCGCCGTCCTTCGTGGAGCCGATGTTTTTATCGGTGTATCAAAAGCGGCGCTGGTAACCGAGGCCATGACCGCTTCCATGGCCGCCGGCGCCATCGTGTTCGCGCTGGCAAACCCCGTCCCCGAAATCTTCCCCGATGCCGCCAGGCGCGCGGGCGCGGCCATCACCGGTTCTGGCCGCAGCGACTTTCCCAACCAGATAAACAACGTCCTCGCCTTTCCTGGCATTTTTCGCGGCGCGCTGGATGTGCGGGCGCGGGAGATAAACGACGTGATGAAACTGGCCGCCGCCCGCGCGCTGGCCGATTTGACCAGCGCGGACGAATTGCGCGCCGGCATCGTTGTACCCGCCGCCTTTGACCCGCGCGTCGCCCCCGCCGTCGCCCGCGCCGTTGCCGCTGCCGCCAGAGAATCTGGCGCCGCCATGTACTCTGGCGCAGCGAGGACGCCGGTATGAGCGAAGATCCCCGCGCCGGCAGTCCGCCATCCTGGTTTTTTCAGTTTGAACACGGCGGCGTCCTTAAAACCGGCTTTGACACCGGTCTCCTCCCCGCCGCGTTTGCGCGTATGCGTCAGACTACCTTGCTGGAAGAACGCGGGTGCATTGTGTACGACGGCGGGGAGGCTGGCCGCGTTGTGCGGACGGAATGGTGGCAGGCCGAAGGGCTGGTCGAGCGCCGCGGACGCATGGTCGTCTTTGGGCCGGTGTTTGCGGGCCGCGCCCTGGACGCGCTGCTGGAAGAACCGGCTGCCGCCGCGCTTTCGGCGCTCGAGCGCTGGTACCGCTTTCACCTGCACGCGCTGGGGAACGGCGTGGAGCCCATTCCGGGCGCGGAAAGTTTGCAGGCGGCGGGTGTGCTGCTGGACGAGCAGGCGCTCTTTTTTCCGCCTGCCGGTGTGGTTCGTGCCGCCCGCCGCGCGCTGGGGGACGCGGCGTACCTGAACAGTGTTGTGCGCTGGATACACCCCGGTCTTTCGGGCGGGGCGGCGCTGCATTTTTCCGCCGCCGCGTATCTGTACGCCGTGTACGCCGGCTGTGCGCCGTTTTGTGTGCGGCCGCCGGAACGGGGCGCTGACAGCGAAGCGCTGCTCCACGCGGATATGCGCTTTGGGGTGTTTGAGCCGCTCGCCTTCGCGGCGGCGGGTATAGACCGGCAGGCGGCGCAGGCGATTGACGGCGCGCTCTATCAGCGCGGCGGGAAAGCCGCTGGTCAAAGCCGCGGCGGTTGTCTGGCGGGAAGTCCGCTGGACGGCGACGCGCCGCCGCCGTTTGCCGCCGAGGTGTTCCACGCTGCCCGCCGCGAGCTTTCGGCGGCGGAGCGGGAACAGCACCGCCGCACCCGGCGCGCCTACCTGCGTACCCAGGGGTCGCGAGTACGCGCGCGGCGGTTTTTCGCGGCGCATACCGGTACTTGTGCTGTGTGCGCCGTGCTCGCGCTGGTGGTGCTGGCGTTTACGGCGCTGGCCGCGTGGGGGCGGCAGGCGGGCGACATGCTCAAAGGTCTGCCGCCCGAGGAGGTGGCACGGGCGTACTACGAGGCGTTCGCGGCGCTGGATACGGCGCGCATGGAGGCCTGTCTTGCCGCGCGGCCTGACGCGGCTATACAGGACGATGTGAATATCAGTACCAATCTGCATGTTATTAACAAGACGCGCCAGTTGTACGGCGACGCGGCGCTGGATGGTTTTGCCGTAACGGTTACGGAGCTATTTTCCGCGCCGTCTGATAACGGCGTGGCTGGCGGGTTTGTTGTGTACGTGCGCTATGTGCTTTCGATACCGGATGCCGCAGAAGCATCGCTGCCGCGTCCTGTGCGCCGCTTTGATACGCTGCTGCTGGTTCGGCAAAAAAACGGCTACCGTATTGCGGGGATAGCGCGGCAGTAGCGCCTTTGGGCGCGTCAAAAAACAAACCGCGCATTGGCGCTTACAGAACAGTCAAAGCCGCCGGACTCCCGCTCGCTTAACTTCGCGCTCACGCCGCCCCACTTCCAGTTTAAGCCACCCGAATACACGCTTTTCCAGACGGCTTTGTTTTGGGCGCTTTCTTCGTAGACGAACTGCGCTTTTACATGCAGTATGGAGTAGGTAAAGGCCGTATCAAAACTTACCGCGCTGGAGACAAAATCGTGCGGGCTCCAGAAGTCCGGGTAGGGAATTATCGGACTGCCCGCCTCCGCGCTGGTTCGGCCTACATACGAATACTTTACGGAAGGGCGAAAGGGGCCGGCACGAAAGCCCGCGCCCAGGTCGAATCCGTCTTGAATGTCGGTACGCGCGTCGCCGTCGCGTTCAAAGGCGAGGCTGATGTACGAAAGGTTAAAGCCGCCGCCGCCTATCACCGGCAGACGCGCGTACAGTTTGCTTGTGCTGCGGGAAAACGGCGCGCCAAGCCGTGCGGCGACCACTTCGCTGCGGGCCCGCAGCAGGGCCGACCTTTTACCCGCCAGCTCGAACAACGCGCCGCTCCGAAAGCCCGCGCCGCAGGCTGTGCCGTCGTTTCCCAGATAACGCCCGTCCGCGCCTTCCGCCGCCACCTCCAGCCGCCAGGGTTTTGAGCCAAAGCGCAGCGCGGCGTTGGCGTACAGGCCTTCTCCCCAGGCAAATGCCTGCGAGTGGGCTATGTCGCCGGAAAAACTAATGTACGGATTGGTAAACACAAGCGACGCGGCGTAAAAGCGAAAATCACGCTGGGGCAGCGCGGCTTTTTCCGAAAACCAGGTGCTCATGGTGCGTTCCGGCAGGGTTTGTTCCTTATAGGAAGCCTCCGCGCGTAGTTTTGTTTTTTGCGAAAACGAAAAACCGGCACCTGCCGTAAAATCCGGCTGTTGCTTGTGGTCAAGCACGGCGGCGGCGTACAGATTGAGCGGCCAGGCATCCGGCGTCCCAAGGCGGAAAAACAACGAATGTTTGGGCTCCAGGCTTACGGTGGTTTTTAAGTCCGCGCCGGAAATGGCGTGGTTTTCGGTAAACGGCAGTGCGCGGTTCCAGACGCCGCGGGTACGGTTCGCAAGTCCCCAGGTATGCACCGCGCCGAAAAGCAGGCGCGAATTGAGGCCGTGGTGATACAGCCCGAAGCCAAAATCCTGGACGGTTTTGGCCGAATCTTCCCAGGGGGGCGTTTGCCGTTTGTCAAAGAACTGCGCGCGGACTATCACACCAGCCGGCGCGTGGAGTTTTATGTCGGCGCGGTTTATCAAGTCTTTGTCTGGATTCCATGATAGCCGCCAAGCTATGTCCGCGCGTACAAGCGGCGCGTGCTTTTGGGGGATGTTTTGTTCTGTTCCGGCGGACTGTCCGGCAGCCGGCGTTTTTTGCGCGGGCGGCGCTTTTGCTGTTTTTTTTGCGCGGGCGGCCTTTGTGCTCCGGCGTTTTTTTACGGCCGCGCGGGCATCTGTCTGTGCCGCCGCCGGCTGTGCTGGCGTAGGCTGCGCCGCCGCGCCGGCTGCCGTGCCGGCTGCCGCGAGCAGGTTAAAATCCGCCCGCGAGATGGAACGCGGCTTTCTCTCCGGCGGCGGCAGACTGCTTTCAACAAAATCCGGCGCGGAAGTGAGGGCGTAGCCCGCGTTCGGCGCACACTGAAGACAGCCCAAAGCGGTACTGACGGCGTACCACGCCGCGCTTACAATTTGAAGTGATTTTCGCATATTGCTATGAACGCATCACGCAAAAACATGGCATTGCCCGCGCCCTGGCGGCATGACAAGCATCACGGAGGGTGCCGGTAGCCGATTGTCAGGGGCTGGGATGTTGCAAAAACAGCATAATTCGTTCAATTGAGCCTGTCCCCAAATTGCAATTTTGCAACAGGCTCTATCAATTGACAGGATAGGCGCGGGTGGTGTATGATTGTATTGGTGATTGGGATAGCCGCCTTCCGGTTTTGGGTTGAAGCCTGGTGCTGTGGGGCGCGCTTAAACTTTAACCGGTGTGCTCTGTGGCGTGCCCGTAATGGCGGGTATGACGCGGCGGGCAGGTCCGGTGCTTGAAAGCAGGAGAAGTAATGTTTTGAAAAATCTTGAAAACATGACCACCATTGAACAAATGGAAGAGGTAACCGCGAAGCTCAAGGAGCAGGCGGTAAAAGCGGGCGCGGAAACGTACGAAGACCGTGTAAAACAACAAACGCCGCACTGTAAATTCGGCGAGGACGGTATCTGTTGCAAGAACTGTTCTATGGGTCCCTGCCGTGTGTCGGCAAAAGGCAAGCGCGGCATTTGCGGCGCCGACGCGCACGCTATCGCGGGCAGGAATTACCTGCGCATGGTGGCCGCGGGGACTGCTTCCCACTCCGACCACGCGCGCGAGATATTGCATGTTCTCCGCGAAGCGCGCAAGGACGGCAGCTATCAAATTCGGGACGAGGCAAAACTGCTGCGTCTTGCCGCTGAATGGAATGTCAAAACAGAAGGCCGCGACATTTACGACGTCGCCCACGATGTCGCCAACGTAGGGCTTATGGAATTCGGCAAACCGGACGGCTATCAGTTATTTACCCGCCGCGCCCCCAAAGCACGGCAAGAGTTGTGGGAAAAAGAAGGCGTTATGCCCCGCGCAATCGACCGCGAGATAGCGACCTCCCTCCACATGACCCACATGGGCAACACCGCCGACGCGGAAGTGCTCGTTCATCAGGCTATTCGAACCGGCCTTTCCAATGGGTGGGGCGGCTCGATGATTGGGACTGAAATCACCGA
>JAITGR010000039.1 GCA_031280455.1 Spirochaetaceae bacterium | reverse complement strand
AATCAGCGTTTCCCAAGACGGCGTGTAGCAGGGCGGCGTTCAACCGGCGTATACTATCCCCATGGACGACATCGCTCTGTTTACCGAAAACCACAGCCGGCACAGCTCCCAGTCCCCGCTCGCCGACCGGATGCGCCCCCGAACCCTCGACGACGTGATTGGCCAGGAACACATCGTCGGGCCGGGGCGGCTCCTGCGCCGCGCGATTCAGGCCGACCGGCTTTCTTCCGTTATTTTTTACGGGCCGCCGGGGACGGGCAAAACCAGTTTGGCGCGTGTTATCGCAAACACCACAAAATCCTATTTTGAAAGCCTGAACGCCGTGCTTTCGGGCATAAAGGACATCCGCGACGCTATCGACCGCTCAACCGAACGCGCGAAACTGTACGGGCGGCGCACGATTCTTTTTGTGGACGAAGTGCACCGCTGGAACAAAGCCCAGCAGGACGCGCTGCTGCCCTGGGTTGAAAACGGCACCGTCATTCTGATTGGCGCGACAACAGAAAATCCGTTTTTCGAGGTGAACCGGGCGCTGGTAAGCCGCAGCCGTATTTTTCAGCTGAAGTCGCTGGACGCGGACAGCATACGCGCCGCCGCGCTCCGCGCCATTGCCGATGTCGAACGCGGCTATGGCAAATGGACGCTGCGGTTTGAGGACGGCGCGCTCGAACACCTGGCCGCCGTCTCTGGCGGGGACGCGCGCTGCCTCCTCAACGCGCTGGAACTTGCCGTCGAGACAAGCGGCTGGCACAATCCGGCGGACGGGGAACGCGGCACGCGCTGGCCGCCGCCAGACGGCAGCGAAATACAGGTCAGTTTCGAGGCCGCCGAGGAAAGCATACAGCGTCGCGCCGTTCTGTACGACCGCGACGGCGACTATCACTTTGATACCATAAGCGCGTTTATCAAAAGCGTGCGGGGCAGCGACCCCGACGCCGCGCTGTACTGGCTTGCGAAAATGGTGCGCGCCGGCGAAGACCCGTCCTTCATTTTTCGCCGTATGATAATTCTGGCAAGCGAAGACATCGGCCTTGCCGACCCGCGCGCGCTTTCGGTCGTCATCTCCTGCGCCGAGGCGTTCGAGCGCATCGGCTTCCCGGAAGGCAACTACCCGCTCGCCCATGCCTGCCTGTATTTGGCGACCGCGCCAAAATCCAACAGCGTCATGGCCTTTTTTGACGCGCTCGCGGAAGTCGACAAAGAAGACGCCGAAGTGCCGAATCACTTAAAAGACCCCAGCCGCGACAAAGAAGGATTTGGCCACGGCGAAGGCTATGTGTATCCGCACGCGTACCGCGAGCATTGGCGCGCCCAGCAGTATTTGCCCGCCGTGCTGCAAGGTAAATGTTTTTACGTTCCGGGCGAATTGGGTTACGAAAAAACAGTCCGAAGCGACGTGCTGCGAAAGCGGGAAATCCAGGCGGCGCTGCTCATGGAATGTACCGCGGCGCAGTCCGAAAAAACCGGCGGAAGCGGCGATGAGCTTCTGCACTGGTCGCCGTCCGCCAAAGGCCGCGAACACTGGTACAAGCGGCTGGAAAGCGGCCGCGAAACCGCGCTCTTGGCCGCCCGCGACATTCTGTTTGAACACGGCGCGCCGGGCGGCGCCGCGCGGATTTTTATCCCGCGCGCCGACGACGGGCTCTTGCTGTGGGAAAGCCTGCGGCGCGCGCCGCACGGCCTTAGCGCCGCGACCACAGGCAGCGTCCAGGCGCGGGAAGCGTTGCTGCGCTTTGCCCGGTCGGGCGGCTTTGAAGACATTGAACTGCCTAAAATTGTTGTGGCAAAAGACGGGCGCTTTATCCCCGGGCCGGAAGACGCGGGGGAGGACTTCGCCTGCGCCGCCTTCGACCTTGTAATACTCCGCGAGCCGCTGCGCCGTTTCGGGCCGGCGCCCTCCCCTTCCCAGGATGCCCGCGCGGCGCTTACGCGGCTGGGAAGTGCTTGCCGGCGCATCATGGCGGAGGGAGGGCGCGCCCTCTTCCTTGTTTCGCCGCCCAAACTGGGCATGCGCCTTTCGCAGGTTCTCCGCGCCGCGCCGCTCTACGAGAGCGCCCCGGCCGCGCTGCGAGAAAGCGTTACGCGCCTGCGCGAAGCCGAAGATGCCTTTCTTGCCAGGCCCGAAAACGCGGGCCCCGATGAAGCGGACGCCCGCGCGGCGCTTTCGGAAGCCGGTTTTCAGGTTGAAACAAGCGTCATCGCCCAGCGCGAAAAACGCCTGCTGCTGGCGCGGGACATTGAGCGGTGGTTCGACGGCGCGCATACAGGCTACGGAACTTTTATGGCAAACACCCTGAACACGGAGGACATCACCCGCGTAAAAGAAGCCCTCGCCTGGGTGTGCGGGCAAGGAGCGGTCGACTGGCGCTGGGAAAGCCTCCTTGTCAAAGCCGGCCCGCCGCTTGACAAAAATTCCGCCGCGTTATCGCCAAAAACCCGAAATCCGAAATCTGAAATCTGAAAACCCTAAAGTTCCTCCTCATAGCCGCCGATATTTAGTCTCAGAGGAATATGAAAAAGAAAACGGGCAGGTTTGTCGAAGCTCTTCTTATGTGCGCGCTGTGCCTTAGCGTCGCGGCGTCAGGCGGCGTTCTTTTTTACCGGAATGTGAATAAGGTTT
>JAITGR010000022.1 GCA_031280455.1 Spirochaetaceae bacterium | reverse complement strand
GGAGTTTTTCCAACGTGCTTACGCGCAGGCTTTTGGATCTTTGCCGCGCGGCGCAGTCTGTGGGGACGGGCGAACATCATGTTGCGATTCCTGTGCACGCCAACGACGAAACCGCCGTGTTAAGCCGCGCGATGAACGAGCTTGGCAACGCGCTTGGAAACTTTGTGTGCTTTACCAACAGGACGGTGGCGACGCTTTCGCGCAAAAACAAAATTGTGCCCGGCGGTGTGCTTAAAACGGCGACGGTGTTTTTCTCCGATATTCGCTCCTTCACCTCGATTTCCGAAAAGCTCACGCCGGAACAGGTTGTGGAGATGATTAACGGCTACATGGAATACATGGTTGTATGTGTGCACAAGACCGGCGGCATTGTGGACAAGTTCATAGGCGACGCGATTATGGCACATTGGGGGGCGGCGGAAAGCGCCGGAAGTCCCGAAGCGGACGCGCTTGCCACGGTGAAGTGCGCCCTTATGATGCGTACCGAGCTTGCCCGCTTTAACGCGGGGCGGGACGGCAGCGACCGCACACCGCTGGTAAAAATAGGGTGCGGTATTGCGACGGGGCCGCTTGTAACCGGTCTTATCGGCACGGAAGAACGGTTTGAATGGACGGTGATAGGCGAGACGGTGCGGCTCTCGGAGCTGCTGGAGAGCACCAATAAAACGCACGGCACCGACATTCTTATCTCCGGCACCACCTATAGCCTGATAAAAGACCACATCGAAGCCGAAGAAAAACCCCCGCTCGACTTCAACGGCAGAAAAGAGGGTGTGTTCGCGGTTGCCAATTGCCGGTAACCGGAGCCTGTTGCAAAACTCGGTTAGTTTTGCACAGGCTCTTGCAGTTTTTCGCCCTACGGGCGCGGACTAAAGTCCGACAAAACATGCGTTTTTCAGCGGTTGCTGTTGCCGGTTTTTCCTCCGATAATCCGGTGCAAGGCAGACGTGCTGGTTTGCTCCGAATTACCGGCTAAAGACTGGCAACCGGCTACAGACAACAGCGCCACCCACCCCCCCACTTGTCAAAAATGGAGCGCCGCGATATACTTTTTGTAAAGTAAAAATGGAGCGGCTTTGGTGGCCGCGTCGGCGTTTTGCTGCTGTTTTCGCTTTTAGGATTTTAGGTTGTTATTAATTCGTATCCGGCTTGCCGGATCTTTCTGCGTACCGGGATCGAGTCCCTTCTCTCTTGCGTTTTTTTGTTAATTCCCGCCTTTTTTCCAGCATCCTAATACTCTGCCCGGCGGTACGTTCCCGCTTTGGGAAAAGCCCTGTGCGGAGTTGGAGTCGTCCATTTTTTGGGCGTGAATATATTTTATAAGAGACTTGTTCGGTAACCAGGAGTAGGCAAGATTGCCGCGCATGAGTTACTGAACAAGTCTAAGGAACAGACATGGCAAAAAAATTGTATGTTGGCAATTTGTCGTACACCACGACCGACGATAGTCTTAGAAACTATTTTTCTGGTTTTGGGGCAGTAAGCTCGGCGAGAGTGGTGGTGAACCGCGACGACGGCAGGTCGAAGGGTTTTGGCTTTGTGGAAATGGGCAGCGATGATGAAGCCGCCGCCGCTATCGTGGCTACAAACGGCAAAGACTTTGAAGGCCGCCCGCTCCGTGTAAACGAAGCTCAGGACAAAGGCCGCTAGGGAAGCGATGATTAAATGCCAACGAGCATTTAATCATCGCTTCTTACCCCGTAATTGCGTAATTGCTTCGCCATGTAAAACATGGCGAAGCAATTACATAAGCGAAGCGGCGGGCAGGGCGGTGCCGATTTACCGCTGCCGCTGATTCGCCTTGTGGTAATCAGCGGCATGGCGTAAACGTATCGTACCGCGTGAACACTTATTCTTGTAAACTCATGGTTTTCCCGTGTGCGGTCTGCTGAAAACGTCAGCCGTGCGATGCGGTGTGCCGTCCGTGCAGAGCGGACCGTCCATCGACTTACACACACACTCGACCGCTTCTGATGGCACTTTCAGTCCGGCGGCACTTGTACACGAGGCCTCTGCGTGCGGTGTGCGGGTTCTGGCGCTGACTGACCACGACACAATACACGGTATAGAAGAAGCCCTCAAAGCGGCGCGAGCCTGCGGCATAAGCCTTATTCCTGGCGTTGAAATTGACGTCGACTCGCGCAGTGTGGAAGGCGCGCCGCCCGGGGAAACGCATATCCTGGGGCTGGGTCTCAAAAATCCTTCGGCGGCGCTTTTACAGGAAATGGCCAGGCTGGAACAGGCGCGGCAGGAGCGCGGGCGGCACATTATCGAGCGTATGCGCGAGCGGGGCTGGCCTGCCAGCTACGAAGAGCTTGCGGCGCTTGCCGGAACAGGCATTATAGGCCGCCCGCACGTTGCCGCCTACCTTGTCAAACTGAAAAAAGCCCGCACAATACAGTGCGCGTTCGACCTGTACCTGGCCCGGGGCAAGGATTTGCACATACCCAAAGAAAGCGCCCCGCTCGCCCTGGCGCTGGCCGTTATAAAAGAATCCGGCGGCATGGCCGTTCTTGCCCACCCCGCCAGTCTGTACGTGTCGTGGAGCAGGCTGCCGCTCATTTTGGCCGGCCTCGCGGAGGCCGGTCTTGACGGCATAGAAGCCTGGCATCCTATGTCGACGCGGCACGTCTGCGAGCGCATGGAGAAGCTCGGTCGCTCGCTGGGGTTGTGCATAAGCGCCGGCAGCGACTTTCACGGCGAAAAACGCCATGACCGCTGCCTGGGCAGAAGCGCCGGCGGCCAAAGAATTCCGCTGTCTATATTAGAAGAAATACCGGCCTTGCACGCATACCTGCCCAAAGTGCCGCACGCTTTGGGGTAACCAAAACGGGCGCTTTTGTTACAGGTCTTCGGTTAGGATTTCGGTGTGGTCTTTGAATATGGCGATGGTGTGCTCCCAGTGCGCGGAAAGTTTGCCGTCCGCGGTTACGACCGTCCAGTCGTCGTCCAGCAGTTCGACGTCGCCGGAGCCGAGGTTTATCATAGGCTCGATGGCGAGTACCATGCCCTCGCGCAGGCGCGGGTTGGGGCCGTCTTTGGGGCTGTTGGAGATTTGGGGATCTTCGTGGACTTCCAGACCGACGCCGTGGCCGCAAAATTCCGCAACAACGCCAAAGCCGGCGGCGCGCGCGTGTGCCTCGATGGCGCGGCCTATGGCAAAGAGGCGCTCGCCGGCGCGGGCGGCTTCGATACCGAGGTACAGACATTCGCGGGTTACGGCATTGAGCTGCCGCGCTTTTTGCGAGACTGCGCCGGCTTCAAAGGTTACGGATTTGTCGCTGATAAAGCCGTTTAGGATGATGCCGCTGTCTATGGAAACCAGATCGCCGTGCTGAATGACGCGCCGGCCAGGTATGCCGTGTATCACTTTGTCGTTTACGGATATGCAGAGCGCGGCGGGGAACGGGTTGCTCCTCGGGCCGTAGCCCAAAAATGCCGGTTTGCCGCCGTTCTGTTTTATCCAGCTGCGCGCCCATTTTTCAAGTTCCATTTCGCTTGCCCCGGGGACAACGAGCGGGGCGATTTCGCGGTACATGCGCGAAAGTAGTTTGCATGAACGGCGTATACCTTCGATTTGCCGCGCGTTTTTATACCGAATCATGGGTTTTGGCCTTTTCTTTTTTAAGGATTTTTTTTTCTATGCCGGAGATGACATTGTTTTTGGCAATGTCGAACAGTGTGGCGAATGTTTTTGCCAGCATGGATTTTGTTTCTTTGTCGAATTGCGTCAGCGAGGCTATCATCAGGCGGGCGTTTTTCAGCCAGTCCGCGCCTAAATCGGGGATGGACGCGGCGTTTGTGGACATAAGCAGCTCGAAAAGCG
>JAITGR010000151.1 GCA_031280455.1 Spirochaetaceae bacterium | reverse complement strand
TGTGCCCCGATGAGCCGGTGCCGGGTATAGTGAAGTTTATCATCTGTCCCGCGAACACAAAAGCTCCCATAACGCCCATGAGGGGTATTTTGTTCTCGTCAAATGTGGTTCCGGCAATTTTTTTCGCCGAAAATCCTAGTGCCGCGGCGCTCGCCGCTAGCATGGTTCCTCCCACCACAGGTGAAAGGAGTGCGTCAGACATGTGCATACAAATCTCCAAAAGGTAATTTTTAACGATAGTCTCCGCTTCATGCGGTTTGTACAGTCTTCATGGCTTGTAAGGACTTGGCGTTGCTGTCCGTCTTCATGACGGACTGTGACTATACTAATTGGCGCGGCGCCGTTTTGTCAAGGGGCGCACCCAGAAAATTGGGCGCATTTTGGCGGGGCTGTGCCCCGCCAAAACCAGGCTATCCGCTATAATGAACGCGGCACACCGCGTTCATTCCGCTTCTATCCATTGCGCGGCTGAAAATCCGCATCCATGCGGATTTTCAGCATGTGGTTGCGTAAAGCGCAACCACACACTTGGTAACCAGCCGCCATCCATGGCGGCACATCCATGCGGATTTTCAGCATGTAGTTTTCGCAAAGCGCAACCACACCAAGGCCCTGTAATTGCGGTCTCTTTCCGCGTGGTTTCCGTGCCTTCCGTGGTTTATTCGTGCCGAAGGAGTTTAATACCCCGCTGCTTGCGGCGGGGTATTTTATTTTACATCTGCTGAGTTTTGTCTTGTGTATAGTGCGAGCGCCCCAGGGCGCTCGCACTGGGGCGCTCGCACTGGGGCCTTGACCGTCTTTGCGTACTCCGCTAGACTTACTAGCGAATAGAATGTTGACTCGTTTTTCCGCGCTGTTTGAGAAAACAAACAAAAGGAGTTGCGCAATGAAAAACAAAAATGCTTTGGCGTTAAACCGTTCCGGCGGCAAGATGGCACTCGCGGTACTGGCGATACCCCTCTTGGTGTTGGTTCTTTGCGGCTGCCCCGACGAGCTAAAAGGTGCAGATATGAGCGGCGGACTTGCCGTACCAAAGCCGGATGCCCTGCCGCCGCTGCCGAATGTGGCCAGGGCTGTAGAAACAGCCGCCGGCGCGGAAGCGTTTTTACTTTCTTTTCACGACATAACCTACGCGGCGGGGTTGGCAATCAAATCCGTTATTGACGCAAAGTCCAGAGCCAGCGAAATTTACGATGTAAAAAACGTGGAAAAAGGCGGCTTTCATATCAGTGCAAGCAGGACGGAAACAAAAGCCTCGAACGCGGCCGCGCTACCGGTATTCAACCAGGGCGACTACACTAAAAGCACCGAGAAAAAAAACAGCAAGGCGGCGCTTATTAAAGACATGACCGACTTCAACCTGATAACCATACTCAAAAACAGCAGCTTTGAAAGCCTCGAAGAATTTTCAAAAGACATGACCGTAACCACGGGTGGCGGCATAGCAACCGTACAATACAAAGGTGCCATCTCCGGCACCAAACAGTATGTTCTGGCATTCAGCGCCGTCAACGCCGACGGCGAAGGCGCAAAAATCGTGCTGGACGCGCGGCGCACCGTATCCGCGCCATTTTCCGGCGTAGGCACACGGGATTTGCTGCCCATCATCATGTACATACAACAGGGCGTCGGCACCGCGGAAAACACCAAAGAACGCTTTTCAGGCTCCCTCGCGGTGTACGGCGCAAACGACGAGCGCCTGTACGAAATCCAAATAGCCGACAAACTAAGCTACAACGAAGCCATCGCCCCGTTTGAACTCGACCTGTTCTAAGGGAGCACTGATTAAAGCGTGCCGCGTAAAACAAACCACGGAAAAACGCGGAAAGAACACGGAATTACGGTCTCTTTCCGCGTGGTTTCCGTGCCTTCCGTGGTTTAATTCTATGTGCGTAATTAGCGAATTTCTCAATTCTCAATTCTCAATTCTCAATTCTCGTTTAATCAGCGCCCTAAGTACCACAGGCTCCTAGGGGTGCATTGCATTGGGCGGAGTCCCCGCGCCCGCCGCTTGACAGGGGCTTTGTTCTGCGCGTATTGTGCGGGGATTATGGTACACATAGAAGCGCCGTGTAAAATTAACGTTCATCTGGATATTGGAGAAAAGCGCGCGGACGGCTTGCACGAGCTTTCCAGCGTGTTTGTCGCGCTGCCGCTTTGCGATTCGCTGACCGTGCGTCTTGTGCCCAGCGGCGGCGGACAGCCGTGCGCGCTGGACGTACAAAACGGCGGCCTGCCGCCTGAGTTGTGGGCCGCCGCGGCGGTCTCGCGGGAGAACATTGTCCTGCACGCCGCCGCGCTCTTCCGCGAGTGCGCGCCCCTTCCCGCGCTTGCCGTCCGCCTGGTAAAACGCATCCCCGCCGGCGCGGGGTTGGGCGGCGCTTCGGCGGACGCGGCGGCGGCGCTGCTCGCGTTCAACCGGCTGTTGCCGCCGTCCGCCGCGCTGGACAGCGCGGCGCTTCTGGCGCTGGCCGCCCGTCTGGGCAGCGACGTGCCGTTTTTTTTGTGGGCGCTGGAATCCTCAGCCGCAGCTGAGGCCGCTGCCGTGCCGTGTGCGCGGGTCGGCGGGACAGGCGAGCGCATCACGCCGGCTCCCCCGCCCTTCCCGCTGCCGTTTTGGACGCTGCTGGCGCACCCGGGCTTTTTTTCCGGCACCGCGCGCGCTTACGCGCTGTTGGACACATGGCGGGCGCGGCTGTCGCAGCGGGCGCGGCGGGCAAGCTCGGTGGACACAGCGGGCGGGTTTTTCAACAGTTTTTTACCGGCGTTTCTGGAAGACGGCTCGGAGGAGGAGCGGCGCGGCTACCGCGCGGTGCTGGCGGATATTGCGCGCTTTCAGCCGCTGTACCACAGCATTTCCGGTTCGGGTTCGGTGTGTTTTGGCATATTCGATGTCGAAGAGTCTGCCGCGCGGGCGGAACGCGAGCTGCAGGAGCGCTGGCCCTGGTGCCG
>JAITGR010000147.1 GCA_031280455.1 Spirochaetaceae bacterium | reverse complement strand
GAAAAACGGGTCGCGCTGCTGCGCCCGTACCAGGTGAACGCGGCGTTGATGCGGCGGACAGGCAAGGCCGAAACGGTGTTTCTGCATTGTGTACCGGCGAGTAAGGGTGAAGAAGTAAGCGCCGATGTTATCGACGGCCCGCAAAGCCGTGCCTGGGACGAGGGCGAAAACCGCAAACATCCGATACAGGCGATGAGGCTCGCGCTGCTGGGCGTGGTGGATCCCTGATTAAATGAGAATTGAGAATTGAGAATTGAGAAAGGAAAAATCCGCGAATGTGCGCAAATTATAACGATTTAATCAGCGCTTCCTTAGGGGGCGCGGGGGGCGTTTCTGTAGGCGCGCCAGTTTATGCCAAAGTGGTGGACGCGCAGCCCCATTTGCCGTTCGGTTATGCCGAGCTTCCGCGCCGCCTGGGACATGGTGCCCGCGCTGGCTTTGAGCGCCTCCACAATAAGCTCCTGTTCCAGACGCGCCATTGCGGTTTCCAGCGTCATGGTCATTTCGGTATCGGTTGAATTGGCCGACTGCAGGGTCGGCGGCAAATTGTACGAGTGTATCACGGTGTCGGTCGAAAGAATGACCGCCCGCTCTATGCAGTTTTCAAGTTCGCGCACATTACCCGGCCAGCAGTGGCTGGTAAGCAAGTCTATGGCGGGGGCGGAAATCCGCTTAATCAGCTTGCCGGTTTTACGCGCGTATTTTTCCGTAAAATAGTCGGCCAACAGCAGAATGTCGCTTTTGCGCTCCCGCAGCGGGGGAATACGCAGGGGGAACACGTTTAAGCGGTAGAATAAATCTTCGCGGAAGCGTCCGGCGGCGACTTCTTCTTCCAGGTTTTTGTTGCTGGCCGCGATGAGCCGCACGTCAACTTTAATAGTCTGGCCGCCGCCGACCCGCTCAATTTCGCGTTCCTGCAGCACACGGAGCAGCTTTACCTGTACCGCCGCGGAAAGCTCGGCTATTTCGTCCAGAAAAATCGTGCCGTTGTGCGCCATCTCAAAGCGGCCCTTGCGCGTGGTCAAAGCGCCGGTAAACGCGCCTTTTTCGTGCCCAAAGAGCTCGCTTTCTATAATCGATTCCGGCAGCGCCGCGCAATTCAGTTTGACAAACAATGAATGTCGCCGCGCGGAAAGCCGCTCAATTTCGGCGGCCACAAGTTCCTTGCCGGTGCCGCTCTCGCCCGCTATCAACACGGTGGCGTCGGTCGGCGCGACGTGGACAATCTGCTCGAATACTGAACGCATGGCGCGGCTTGTCCCGATGATGGGGCTGCCGGGGCCTATACAGCCGGTTTCGGCGGGGTCGCCGCCATTTTTGGCACAGCCATTCGTGGCGCCGCCGGCGAAATCGCGGCTTTCTATCCAGCTGAATTTATCGTGCGCAAAACCGGCGCGCTCTTTTCCCGCGCAGGTCAGTTTGAATTGTTCTTCCAGTATGCGCTCGCGCAGCTTTGCCGAATCGGAAATAAGCGCGGCGACTTTTTCCAAAAAAGCGCGGTCGCGCAGACGAATCTCCCCGGCACAGGCGGCACCGCCCGTGTGGCGCTCGGCGCTGAGTGTGCCAATGACGTTCCCGCCGGAGCGCACCGGCGCGCAGTAGTAGCTCATGCCTTCCATGTCGCGCACGGTGCGGTTTTTCGCACGGTTTAGAAAGCGGCTTTCCTTCGACAAATCGTTGACCGTCAGCGCCTGGCCGCTTTCAAACACCTTGCCGACCAGCCCTTCGCCCAGGCGGTACACACCGCGCTCTTTTTCTTCGGGCGAAAGACCGTAGGCTTCTTCAATTTTGAGGAGGCCGGAAGATCGGTCCAGCAGCGTAACCATGCCCCGCCGCAAGCCGGCGCGCACTTCCAGAATGCTCAACACCGGCCCCAGCGCCGCGCGCAGTTCCACATGCCGGTCGAGTGTGCGGGCTATATCGAACAAAAGTTCAAGTTCGCAGCCGCGTTCCCCGCAGCCGCAGGAGAGCGCGTCCCGAAAAACGTGCTCGTTTTGGGTGGTGTGCGCTGGCATGGTTTCAATTATTACATTTTTGTAGGAATAATACCAGAGCGCGGAACGCGGCGCGGTGTTAGGCTCTTACGGCTTACCGGCCGCCTGCGGGGCGTAATTTTTACCGCTAAACGCGATAAGCGCAAGCAGGGTAACCGCGTACGGCAGCAGGTTGAAAAACTCGGACGGCACATGCGCTTTAATGGCCTGCATGGGGCCGATATTGACCACCGAAAACGCCACCGCGATGCCGAACAGCAGTGACGAAAGCGTTATGCCCCGCGGCAGCCAGCGCCCGAACGCGACAACCGCCAGCGCGATAAAACCCGTGCCGTTTATGGTGTTGGTCGTGTACTGAATGGTTTGGGTAAGCACAAGGCAGCCGCCGGCAAGCCCGGCAAGAAGGCCGGAGCCGAGCGTGGCGAAATAGCGAACGTTCCGCACATTGACACCGGCGGCCACGGCGGCGCCCGGATGTTCGCCGCAGGCGCGCAGGCGCAGACCAAAGGGTTTTTTGTACAGCACAAACCACACGGCAAGCACAACCAGCGCCGCGATAAGCGCCGTCGGGTAAATGCCGTTAAAAAGCCAGGCAAAAACATTGCCCTGGCCAAAATGAAAGGGGAGCATACCAATTCTGTACCCCGGCGTCCGCGACTGGTTAAAAAACACCTGCGAAAGAAAGAGCGTAAGGCCGCCCGCGGTCAGATTGACGCCGGTGCCGGAAACGGTCTGGTCGGCCTTCATCGAGACGCAGGCAAACGCGTGGATTGCCGAAAAAGCAAGGCCGGCAAGCGCGCCGGCGCACAGCGCGACGTACACCGAAATCTGCGACGGCACAAAACGCTCCAGCGTTACATGCAGGGCGGCGCTGGTCCACGCGCCCATCGCCATAAGCCCTTCCAGCGCGATGTTGACAACGCCCGACCGCTCGCACAGCATACCGCCGGCCGCCGCGATAAGAATGGGGGCGACAATCATCAAAATTGAAGGGATTGAACCGGCAAGCGTGCTAAGCATATTTCCTCCGCAAAAAAAGCCTAAAACCTTCCCGCAGAGCGATAAATACAACAATAACGCCCTGGATTATCTGGATAATTTCGACCGGTATGCGGTTGTCTTGCATAACCGGCGCCGAAGCGGCCAGCAGCCCAAACAGAAGGCCGGCTGCTACCGTGCCGCCGGCTCTGCTGTTACCCACCAGGGCGACGGCGATGCCGGCGAAACCGTACCCGTCCATGCCGCCCAGCACCCGCCCAAAGTGAAACGAGCCCAGCGCCACAATGCCGCCGCCAAGAGCGGCAAACGCGCCGGCAAAACACATCGACGCGACAATGCACGCGCCCACAGGCATACCGGCGGCGCGCGCCGCGGCGCGGTTAAGGCCGGTTGCCCGCAGCGCGAAGCCGGTTTTCGACTTTTCCATAACAAGCCAGTAGAGCAGCGCGGCGAAAATCATCAGCACAAGGCCGAGGTTTAGGTGCGATCCGTTGGTAAGGCGGGTAAGAAAGCCGGTGGCAAGCAGCACCGTCTGCGGAAAATCGGGTGTATGGCGCGAATCCGTCCCCGGAATACGCTGAATGACAATACGCGAAAGGTACAAGGCTATGTAATTCATCATAATAGTCGCCACGACTTCGGACACTTCAAATTTCGATTTAAGAAAACCGGCAATCCCGCCCCAGAGCGCGCCGCATATCACGGCAAACAAAATCGCGGTAATCCAGTGCAGCACGGGAATAGCCGGCGCGAAAAACGCGGCAAGGACGGCGGCGCTCATGCCAATGATAAACTGCCCCTCGCCGCCTATGTTAAAAAGGCCGGAACGCGCCGCAAACCCCATGGAAAGGCCGCACAAAATATACGGAACTGAATAGGTAAGCCATTCGCCCGTGTACCGGATTTCCCAGCGCCAGTCGCCGCGCAAATTCTGGTAAATGCCGGTCGCCGCCTGCAGCAGCGCCTTGTACATACCCAGCGAATTGCGGCCAGTCAGAAAAATAAGCAGCGTCCCCACCAGAAAGCCCAGCACAACCACCACAACAGAGATTGCCCCGTCATTCCGCAGGAGCAGCCGCGCGGCGCGTTCTACCTTTGTCCCGCGTTCGTTCATGCCGCCCCCCGTTTGCCGGCCATCATCGCGCCAATTTCGTGCTCGCTCACCTCGCCTGATTTTTTAACACCGGCGATAGCGCCCTTGGAAATCGCGGCGATTCTGTCGCACAGGCTCATCACTTCGTCCAGTTCAAAAGAAACCAGCAGCACGGCGCGGCCAGCGTCCCGCTCGGCGACAATGCGCGTGCGGATGTATTCAATAGCGCCCACATCCAGCCCCCGCGTCGGCTGGGCGACAATAAGCAGCCTGGGCGAAAGGTGAATCTCCCGCGCTATGATGAGTTTTTGCTGATTCCCGCCGGACATGCTCCCCGCCTGAGTCAACGGCCCCTGGCCGGCTTTAATGTCGTATTCGCCGATAAACGTTTGGCCGGTTTTATTCATCGCCGCGTAGTCAAGAAACAGCCATTTTACCGTGTAATCCGGCTTGTAGTAATCTTTAAGCACGGCGTTTTCCCCGACGGTAAACGCGCCGATAATACCGTGCTTCTGCCGGTCTTCCGGCACGTTAAGCAGGCGTTTTTCAATGCGCTTGCGGATAGAAAGCGTCGTAATATCAACCCCGTCCAGCATGATGCTCCCCGACTCAACCGCCGTCATGCCGGTTATCGCGTCCAGCAGCTCGCTTTGCCCGTTGCCGTCCACTCCCGCAATCCCCAAAATCTCGCC
>JAITGR010000102.1 GCA_031280455.1 Spirochaetaceae bacterium | reverse complement strand
ACTTTTTTGCCCGCTCCTGCCTCCGCCGCAACACGGGTTGCCGCCAAAATTGCCGCGGCGGAGGAATAGCCTAGGAGCAGCCCTTCTTTGGCGGCAAGCAGGCGGGCAAATTGGACGGCCTCGTCATTTTTTATGCGGATAATTTTGTTGTAAATGCCCGTGTTGAGCACCTGCGGAATTATCCCCGCCCCTATACCTTGAATCGCGTGGGGGCCGGGTTTGCCGCCGGAAAGCACCGGCGAATCGTCCGGTTCAACGGCGACAATTTTTATCGCCGAATTATGCCGGCGCAAAAAGCCTCCCGCGCCGGTAATCGTGCCGCCCGTGCCGACACCGGCGACAAACGCATCGGGGGTTTTGCCGCCGAATGCTTCGAGGATTTCGGGGCCGGTGCCAAGCTCATGCGCCTCTGGATTATGCGGATTTTCAAACTGCCGAATCTGGAAATAACCGTATTGGGCGGCCAACTCGGCGGCTTTATCAAACGACGTTTTAATACCGCCCGCCGCGGACACAATCACCAGTTTCGCCCCGTACGCCCTGATAAGCGCGCGGCGTTCAAGGCTCACATTGTCGCCCATAACAATCACGACCTTGTAGCCCTTTACCGCGCCGATAAGCGCCACCCCGATGCCGGTATTGCCGCTAGTAACTTCGAGTAAAGTATCGCCCGGCTTAATTTTACCCTCCGCTTCCGCCTTAACAATCATGTTGAGGGCGATGCGGTCTTTCACGCTGCCACCCGCATTAAAACTTTCAAGTTTTACAAAAACTTCCGCCCCGCCCGCCGGAGCGAGCCGGTTCAAGCGCACAATCGGCGTTTTTCCAATCAGTTCTGTAATGTCATTCGCTATACCCATCATAGCATCGCACTCCAAATATCTTAATGTTTACATCGTTTTACTAGGGATTTTAAGGGCAGAAAGGAATTTTTGTCAAGCGGGCGCAACAAGGCGGGGCGCGTCCGCCCGCCTTGCGCCGTCCGCGCGGAACCGGCTATACTGCGCAGCAGGATGCCGCGCGATTTTTCGGTTGCTTTTATTGGCGGCGGCGCGCCGGGCGCGCAAACATGCCGCGCGCTTGCGTACGGCGCACGCCTTGTGGCCGCCGCCGACTACGGCCTTGTCCACGCCGAGCGCGCCGGCTTTTTGCCCGACATAATTGTTGGCGACATGGATTCGCTTGCACAAGCGGGCGAAGCAGGCCGTTTGGAAAAATATCCTCCGGCGGCCGTTTTTCGCCATAGCGCGGACAAAGACGAAAGCGACACCGAGCTGGCGCTCCAGGCCTTGTGGGAACGCGGCGCGGCGCACATACGCATCATCGGCGGCGGCGGTGGCCGGCTTGACCACATTTTCGCGCTGCGGGCGCTTTTCGACCGCGAACAGCATCCCGTAAGCTGGCACACCGGCGGCGAAAGCATCTACGCCGTGGACAGCGCCAGCGGCCGCCTGTCGCTGCCGGCACACGCGGGACAGTGCGTGTCGGTGTTTGCGGCTGGTGCCGCGGCTGGCGGTGTGGCGTGGCAGGCAGAAAGCGACGGCCTCAAATGGCCGCTTGGCGGCGCGCACTGGACGAGCGGTGCCGGCGGTTTGAGCAACACCGCGCTGGGCGATACCTTTAGCGTGGAAGCGCGCGCCGGCAGATTTATCGTTGTTGTAAACGAAACGCCGCCGCCGTAAATCGGGCAAGTTGCAGAATGAAGATTTTATGTGTTTCAGATTATATCGATCCGCTTGTATATTCATCTTCAATAAAAGAACGCTTTGGCAGCGTTGACATGGTACTCGGTGCCGGCGACCTGCCCCTCGACTACCTCGATTTTATCGTCTCCAGCCTGAACAAGCCGGTTTTTTTTGTGTTTGGCAACCATAATCTGGAACACTTTAGCCGGTACATCGGAAAACGAACCATAAACGCAGCCCGCTTCGACAGCGAAGCCAGCATCTACTACGGCATTGGCGCGGTTTTTTTAGGCGGCAAAATAAAAAAAGAAGACGGCCTCCTCCTCGCAGGCCTTGGCGGTTCCATGCTGTACAACAACGGCAAAAATCAGTGGACGGAATTCGGCATGACCTGCCGCATACTGCGCCTTGTTCCAGTTCTCTTGTTCAACAAACTTATACACGGACGCTACCTGGACATTCTTTTAACCCATGCAAGCCCCGCGGGCATTCACGACAAACCGGATTTATGCCACAAAGGTTTTAAGTGTTTTCTGCGGTTTATGCGGTTTTTCAGACCCAAGTATCTGGTACACGGCCACATACACCTGTACGACGCCGCCGAAACCCGCTGTACAAAATATTGCGATACACTTGTTGTAAACGCATACAGCCATTATATAATCGAGGATTAACATGGAACACCACGTCGCCATCCAGGCACACGAAGATTTTACCAGAGCGCGCGGCAAAGAAATGTTAAGCCGCCTGCAGTTTTTCATGCACCCCGAAAAAGAAAAACTACTCAGCTTTAACGACATAAAACACATAATACGCCCCAAAGGCGAATCGTACCGCGGTATGCGCGTCGTCCCCATCAAACTGATAGTCGGCAGCGAAGGCCGCTACAAAGACTTCAACAAGTACTTTCTCCCCAAAAGCGACCATGTACGCGTCCGCTGGGAACGTGTTGACCAGGCGCACCTCAAAGACATAGTGCTGCCGCCGATACAACTCTACGAAATCGGCGGCGTCTACTTTGTGCGGGACGGCAACCACCGCGTATCCGTTGCAAAAACGCAGGGCGTCGAATGGATAGATGCCGAAGTCATCAGCCTGACAAGCGACATCGCGTTAAGCCCGCAAATGACCGTCCAGGAACTGCGAACCCTCGTCATATCGCGGGAAAAAGAATCTTTTTACGAAAACACCAACTTTGGCACACTCACCGGCTGCGACGATTTAGACTTTAGCAGAACAGGCCGCTACGACGTGATATACAACCACATACTTGTACACAACCACTACCTCAACAAAAGCGGCGGCACAGCCATACCATTCAACGACGCCGTTATCTCGTGGTACAAAAATGTATACATGCCGATACTGCGCATTATTTACGACATGGATTTATGCCGCGAGTTCCACCGCCGCACACCCGGCGACCTTTACGTATGGATAGTAAAACGCTGGGACGAACTAAAACACAAATACGGCAATGACGTACCCGCATCAAACGCCGCGTCCGCATTCCGCGCGCAATTCAGCAAAAAGAAACACCCGCTCTTCAAACTGATACATACATTTTTTGGCGGCATATTCAACAAAGGAGACAAACAATGACCCTAACCACCTACGACATCATAATCAGACTCGCGCTCGGATTTTTAGCCGGTGCCGTCATCGGCTTTGAAC
>JAITGR010000100.1 GCA_031280455.1 Spirochaetaceae bacterium | reverse complement strand
TGGATAACAACGATAAGTTTTGCCGGCTTTGGCGCGATTGGCTTTATCGACGACGTGCTCAAAATAAAAGGACGCGATTCAAAAGGGCTCTCGCCGCGGGCAAAACTGATTATGCAGTTTATCCTCGCGCTGGCGATAGTGCTGTTCCTGTACTTCAACGCCGGCATCTCAACGGCGCTCTACCTGCCGTTTTTCAAAAATCCCGTTTTTGACATGGGCTGGCTGTGGATACCGTTTGCGGTGCTGCTGATAGTCGGCGAGAGCAACGCGGTTAATTTGAGCGACGGCCTTGACGGCCTTGCGGCGGGGCTGCTTATTTTTGTGTTTATAACGCTGGCGATACTGACCTACCTGACAGGCCGCGTTGATTTTTCCAAGTATTTAGGAATTCCATACATAAAAGAAAGCGGCGAACTTACCATATTCTGCCTTGCCGCCATAGGCGCGTGCGTAGGGTTTTTGTGGTTTAACGCGCATCCGGCGGAAGTATTTATGGGCGATACCGGCAGTTTAAGCCTGGGCGGTGTTATCGCGGTTATATCGCTGCTTATAAAAAAAGAAATCCTTATGCTGGTGATAGGCGGCGTTTTTGTGCTTGAAGCGGCGTCGGTGATAATTCAGGTTTTTGTATTCAAGCTCAGAAAGCGGCGGGTTTTCAAAATGGCGCCTTTGCATCATCATTTTGAACTGTCAGGCTGGGCCGAAACAAAAGTGGTAACCAGGTTTTGGATACTGGGCGGCCTTTTTACCATCATAGCCTTGCTGACATTGAAGATTCAATAAAAGGGAAGAGAGAGAGAACGTGTTTACCATGGAAAGCGCGCCGGCTGCGCGCACAGGCTGCGACCATCTGTTTGTTGTCAGCGTCCTGCTGCTTACCGGCCTGGGGCTTGTAACATTATGGACCGCTTCGGCAAACATCGCCGGCAAAATTTTCAACGGCAATAATGCCTACATTGCCGCGCGCCAGGCGCTCCTCGCGCTGGCCGCCATGGTGGTGTTCCTGGTGATGTCGCGCATCAGAATGCAGATGCTGCGCCGCCTGGTGCCCCTGCTCGTGCTTTCTTCAATAGTGTTATGCGTGCTTACGTTTATACCCGGTATAAGCATGGAAAAAAACGGCGCAAGCCGCTGGATACGAGTCGGTTCGCTTTCGCTGCAGCCTTCGGAAATGGTAAAAATCGCGCTGCCGCTGTATCTTGCGCATATATTCGACAAAAAGAGAGACCGCCTGGATTCGTTTGCCGCCGGTGTTCTGCCGCCGGCGATAATGACGGTTGTGTTTTTTATTCTGATATACGCGCAGAACAATTTTTCTGACGCGGTGTTTGTCGCCGCCAACGCGCTGATTATCTTCTGCGTTTCCGGCGTCCGCCTGCGCTACTTTATCAGCGCGGCGGGCATACTGGTTCCCGTATCGTTTTTGCTGATACTGACCCGCGAGTACCGGCTGCTGCGCGTGATGAGCTTCCTCTGGCCGACCGACCCGCTCGGCGCGGACTACCAGGTGCGCGCGTCGGTTTTAACCATCAATTCCGGCGGCTTTTGGGGAAAGGGCGTCGGCCAGAGCGCGCGGGCTGTGGCAAGCGTGCCGGAAGTACATTCGGATTTTATATTCGCCGCGTTCTGCGAAGAAGCGGGCTTTTTGGGCATTCTGCTTTTTTATATGCTGATGATTCTATTCGCCTGCCGGGGCTACCGCGCCGCGCTGCGCGCCGAGGATAATTTTTCGGCGGTGCTCTGTTTTGGCTATGTAACGCTGATAGTTTCGCAGACGCTGTTGAACATTGCCGTTGTCTCAGGCTCCATTCCGGCGACCGGCGTTCCGCTGCCGTTTTTTTCCGCCGGCGGTTCCAGCATGGTAAGCACGCTGGTTGCCGCGGGCGTCATCGCCAACGTATCCCGCCGCGCGGGAGGCGCGCTATGACGGCGGCGGCGAGAACGCGCCCCGCGCCCCGCCAGAGCCCCCGTGGACGGGCGGGCTATGCCGGCGCGCCAAACGCGGAGGCGGGCATCGACACCGAAAAAGAAGACGGCTTTCGGTTTGAAAAGCCGCTGAAAAAACTACTCATCGTGCTGGGCATACTGCTTTTAGCCGAGTTTGCCTGGCTTTTTGTCGTAAGCCCCTGCATGCCGCTCTCCAGCGTGGTCGTAACCGGCGCCGGCGATGTAGAAAAAGCGCGTATACTGGAAGCGGCGGGCATCACCGCGCGCACTTCGTACATATCGGTAAACGAGCGGCAGCTTGAAGAAAACCTGCTTGCGCTGGTGTGGGTAGCGCAAGCAAAGGCCGCCAAGCATTTTCCCGACAGCCTGGAAATTATCCTGTACCCGCGGGAAGCTCTGGCGGCCTCGCTCGTGCTGCAGGATGGCGCGATAGTGCCGGCGCTGTTCGACGTCCACGGAGTCGTGTTTCAGACCGGCAAAAGCGCCGCCGCCCTCGCCGAAACGCTGCCGCTGGTGTCGGGGCTTTTGGACGACGAAAGCCGCGCCGGGGCGCGCATCCCGGCTGTGTACACGCCGTTTTTGGAAAAACTCGCCGGACTTCAAAAAAACGCGGACGGGCTCCTCGATTCAATTTCGGAAATTTATGTAAATAAAAAAGCGTACAACACCTTTGACCTTTTGTTGTATCCGGCGTATAATCAAACGAGAATACGAATGGCGTCGCTTGACGAAGATAAGCTGCGGTATATGTTTTTACTGCTGGACGTTTTTGCCGAAAAAAGACTAGATGTGGAAGAAATAGACTTTCGGACGGGGACGGCGGCGTACAAGATTCGCCAGCAAGAGGGGAGCGTAGATGGACGATGATTTGGTTGTAGGCCTCGATGTCGGCACGTCCAAGGTGTGCGCGATAATTGGCGTGCGCGGAGAGGACGGCGATTTGAAAATAACCGGCGTAGGCGAGGCTCCGTCGCAGGGGCTGCGGAAAGGCGTCGTTGTCAATATCGAAACCGTGCTGGGTTCCATTTCACAGGCTATAGAAAACGCCGAATTGATGAGCGGGCGCATTGTGAAGGCCTGCTGGGCGGGCATAGGCGGCAGCCACATCGAAAGCCGCATTTCGCGCGGCGTTGTCGCGGTCAACGGCAAAAACCGCGACCCGCGCGAAATAAGCCACAACGACGTGGCGCGCGCTCTGGAAGCAGCCCGCGCGGTCGATTTCCCTATGGACCGGGAAATTCTGGACGTGATTCCGCAAACATATATTGTCGATAGTCAGCGCGGCATACGCGACCCGCTGGACATGATAGGCGTGCGCCTTGAGTGCGAAGTGAACATAATCACCTGTGCGCAGACCGGTATGCAAAACCTGGCCAAGTGCTTCAACCGCGCTGGTTTTAATGTGGAAGGTTTTTTGCTCCAGCCGCTCGCCGCCGGACGCGCGGTGCTGAACGACGAAGAAAAAGAGCTCGGTGTCATTCTCATCGACCTTGGCGGCGGGACAAGTAACGTGCTTGTCTATCAACAGGGTGCGGCGCATGCGAGCGCGTCGGTGCTTGCCGGCGGGTCGCAGGTAAGCGGCGACATTTCAATCGTAAAAAACGTTTCCATGGACACTGCCGAAAAAATCAAAATCGAAGCGGGCTGCTGCTGGGAAGACTTGCTGGAAAACGACGCCGAAATTGTCGTGCAGGGCATAGGCGGCCGCGCGCCGTTTTCAATAATGCGTTCGGAACTAGTCCGCATTATACGTCCGCGCATGGAAGAAACGTTTATGATGATTAAGAAAAAGCTGAACAGCTTGAACATTGCCAAGCCGCTGGGGGCGGGCATCGTGCTTACCGGCGGCGGCGCGAACTTGCTGGGTGTGTGCGACCTGGCCGCGGAGGTGTTCAGGATGCCGGTTCGGCTGGGGCTGCCCGCGCCGGTCGGCGGGCTGGAAAAAGAATACCGCGACTGCCGGTACGCGACGGCGGTTGGGCTCGTGCTGGAAGGAAACGATCGCATCGCGGCGGCGTACGGCGGGGAGCGTCCTGTTGTCGCAAGCGGCGGGGTGTCGATTTTTACGCGGCTGCGCGACTGGGTGCGCAAAGAGTTTTTTTGAATAAATAACACCGGTTGTGCAAGCGAACAGGTTTGAGCGCCGGAGGAGTTATAAAATTTTTGGGAGGTTTTGTATGAATTTGGGAGGGAACATGATGGATGTTGAGGTAGTCCGCGAGGCGCTTCCATCGCGCTGCCCGACAGTGGTCAAGGTGATAGGCACGGGCGGCGGAGGCTCGAACGCGGTAAACCGGATGATTGACTGCGGGATTGAAGGGGTTGAGTTTATAGCCGTGAACACGGACACGCAGGCGCTGGATAAGTGCCGTGCGGCAACAAAACTGCCTATCGGCGGTAAGACGACGCAAGGGAAGGGCGCGGGCGGCAATCCTGAGGTTGGCGAAAAAGCCGCCGAGGATGACCGCGACATGATAGAAAACGCGCTGCGGGGTGCGGACATGGTGTTTGTAACCGCGGGCATGGGCGGCGGCACCGGTACTGGCAGTGTGCCGGTTATTGCGAAAATCGCCAAAGAGCTGCACGCGCTGACGGTCGGCGTTGTTACAACGCCCTTCAGTTTTGAATGCAAGTACAAAATGCGTCTTGCCGAAGAGGGGCTGCGCAAGCTGCGGGAGCAGGTCGATTCGCTCATTGTTATACCGAACGAAAACCTGCGCAAGCTCGCGCCCCGTACTTCAGTTTTGGAAGCGTACCGCCGCGCCGACGATGTGCTGCGCGAAGGGGTGCAGGGTATTTCCAGCATCATTACCCGCGCGGGCGAGATGAACATAGACTTTGCCGATGTAAAAACAGCGATGAAAGAGCAGGGCGACGCGCTGCTGGGCATCGGGTATGGGAAAGGCGAAAACCGCAGTATTGAAGCGGCAAACAACGCGATGAACAACCCGCTGTACGAAACCAATTCGATAGCCGGCGCAGGCCATGTACTGGTCAATGTTATCGCGGATGCCGATTTTTCGCTGTCGGAACTGGAAGAGTTAATGCGGTACATTACCGAAAAAGCCGCCCCCGATGTGGACGTTAAGTTCGGGCTTGTGGTAGACGAACACATGGAAAGCGAGATACAGGTAACGATTATAGCGACGGGTTTTCAGACTGAAGCGAAACTGGTCGAGGTTAAACAGCAAAAAGAGGAAGAAGAAAAGCGGCCGGTTAAAGACACGCTTTTTTCCGACGACTGGGAAAACATATTTAAGGGGCAAAAACAGCAGGGCGGGGACTTTGACAGCGACATAGACATTCCCACCGTCATGCGTCAGGGCGGCTTTAGCCTGGTTGACATGCCCCAATCCCGCGCCCAGAAATACGCCGGCGGGTAGCCCCAACCGCTACGCGCTTTGGCAAA
Organism: Spirochaetaceae bacterium; assembly: GCA_031280455.1. The sequence goes on along the minus strand of JAITGR010000100.1, from coordinate 1,229 downwards.
CTCCGCACACCGAAAATCCGCATGGATGCGCCGCCATGGAGGGCGGCTGGTGTCCAATTCTGCGGAGTTTGGCTTTGCCAAACTCCGCAAGCTGAAAATCCGCATGGATGCGGATTTTCAGCAGCGCAAGCGATTGTAGTGGAAATACTTTTTGCCGCAGGCAAAAAGATTGGAACGGAAAGCGCGGTGCCCGCTTGCGGGCATGCGCCCAAATTCTCTTGATTACTGAGCCTGTTCCAAAAACTGAAGTTTTGGAACAGCCTCTACTGAATGACCTCTGTCCACTCTTTTTAGAATGACTTACTATTAGACCGTTCTACTTTTTATACGGGGGTGTGTATGGGTGATGCGCGGGCTTTTGACGGCGGGGAGTTGTCGCTGGGGATTGAGTTGGGGTCGACACGGATTAAGGCGGTGCTGATTGACCGTTCGTTTCAGCCGGTCGCGCAGGGGGGCTTTGAATGGGAAAGCCGGCTTGCTGACGGTGTTTGGACGTACGCGCTGGATAATGTGTGGGCGGGGCTGCGTGTCGCGTTTGCGGCATTGTCGGACGAGGTGCGGCGGCTGTATGGCGCGCCGCTTACGCGGGTTGCTTCGCTGGGTGTTTCGGCGATGATGCACGGCTATTTGGTGTTCGACGCGGCGGGGGGGCTGCTTGCGCCGTTTCGTACCTGGCGTAATACGACAACCGGCGCGGCGGCGGCGGCGCTGACGGAGGCGTTCAATTTTAACGTGCCGCTGCGCTGGAGTGTCGCGCATTTGTATCAGGCGCTGCTGGATGGCGAGGCGCACACGGAGCACATCGCGTTTATGACGACGCTGGCCGGTTACGTCCATTGGCAGCTTTCTGGCCGGCGTGTGCTGGGTATTGGTGATGCTTCGGGTATGTTTCCGGTTGATTCGGCGCGGGGTGGTTTTGACGCGGACTTGCTGGGGCGTTTCGACGCGCTGGTGCAAGGGTTGCCGGCGGCCGCCCGCCGCGGGTTTTGTTCGCCGCTTGCGGATATTTTGCCGGAAGTTTTGCTTTCCGGCGAGGATGCGGGGGTTCTTACCGAGGAGGGGGCGCGGCTGCTGGATCCGTCCGGTGTGTTCCAGGCAGGGGCGCCGTTGTGTCCGCCTGAGGGGGACGCAGGGACGGGTATGGTTGCGACGAATAGTGTGGCCGCGCGGACGGGGAATGTGTCGGCGGGGACGTCTATTTTTGCGATGGTTGTTCTGGAGCGGCCGCT
>JAITGR010000053.1 GCA_031280455.1 Spirochaetaceae bacterium | reverse complement strand
ATATACTGTTCTATAAACGGCTTTATTGTTTGTTCGTGTATATTCCCCACAAACACAAAGGTCCAGTCCGCCGGATTAAGCGCGCTTTCGATAAACGCCCGCGCCGTTTGTATATCAATATCCGGTAAATCAGCAAGCCGCATCGGATTAAAACGCGGGTCGTCGCCGTATAAAATGCGCCGCAGCTCGTCGCCGAATACCTGATCTGGATTTTCGGAGCGCTTTTTCAAATCGACCGTCCAGCTGTCTTTTACAATGCGCAGCGCGTCATCGTCCAGGCGTGGGCTTGTAAATTCAAGATATACCAACTGGAACAACGTTTCCAGACTCGCCCGCGTGGCATTGCCCTGGAGCGTGCGCGTGTACGCCGAAGGACTAAAACCGATAGAAACCTGCCTGCCGGTCAGCCGCTTAATCAGCGCGTCCCGCGTCCAGCGCCCCAGCCCGCTCGCCGCGAGAATCTCGCCGGCAAAGCGCGAGGAAACAACATCTTCCGGCGGCACATTCGCCGTTCCGCCTTTCGCAATCGCGTACAGCGTAATGTCGTCGTCCTTGTTGGCCGTTTCCCGCAGAATGACGCGTGCGCCGTTGCTTAACACCAGCACCCTCGCGCCGCTGGCCTTGTCCACGCTCTGGCGCACAATCGCGCCCGGCGCAGGCTCGCCGTCCAAAAGCTCGCCGTCGACCCCTTCGTCTTCCGGCGCGGAAAGCTCCGCAAGCGGCGCGTTCCGCACCAAAAGCGCAAGTTCGGCCTCGTCCGGCAGCTCCGGCGCGTCTTCAGCGGGCGCCGATATAAACACAATGGCGTCGTCATGCTGAAAATAGCCGCGCGCATGTTCGTTTACATCGGCGATTTCTGTCGCGTCCAGAATTTTTTGCATAACCTCCCGTTCCCATTCAATGCCGGGCGCTTCGACATTCCGCAAAAAATGTTCGGTAAATTCAGATACATACCCGGACGACGCGCGCTTGTCGCGTTCATTGTAAAACCGTTCAAACGAAGACCGCACGGCAAATTTCGCCCGCGCCAGTTCCGCCTGCGTAAAGCCAAAGCGCACGATTTTTTCTTTTTCCGCAAGCAGCGCCGCAAGCGCTTCCCGCGCCCTGCCGTCTTTTGCTTCCGCCCTGAATACATACATTTCCAATGTATTGACAAAACGCGAAAGACCGCCGCCGGCATGGGTAAACGGCGAGGCGGGATTAAACGTCAGCGTGTTAAAGCGGCTGTTTACCATTATGTCGATAAGGCTGTCCAGCGCGCGCGCATGGTAGGTGCGGACATCGCCGCCTGACGCCTTCCATGGCTGCTTGTACAGCAGGTTTATCATAGTCGAGGTAAGCTCGCTGTCCGTCCACACACGCGCGGACGTTTTTCCCGCCACAGGCGGCGGCGGCACCGAAACTGGCCGCGTAAAATCCCCTTCGGTTTTTGGCGCGGTAAAAATTGAAGAGAGGCTTTTTTGCAGCGTTTCGGCGTCAAAATCGCCGACAAAAATAAGCGCCATGTTTTCCGGCCTGTACCACTTGGTGTAGAAATTTTTAAGCCGCGCGGCGGGCGCGGTTTCGACCACTTCCATAAGGCCGATAGGCAGGCGCTGGGCGTACGGCGTACCGGCAAACACCAGCGGCAAAAACACATCCTGCATCCTGGCGCCCACACCGCCGCGGCTGCGTTTTTCTTCGACAATAATCGCGCGTTCTTCGTTTACGTCTTTTTCGGCAAACAAAATCGCGTGTGTCCAGTCGTCAAAAATTTCCAGCGCCTTGCGCGGAATTATTTTTTTGCCGGCGCTGTTTGTTTCGACCGGCGTTTCAATCTGGTAGACTGTTTCGTCAAACGAGGTATAGGCGTTCAAATCCGCGCCAAAGCGCATACCCAGCGAGCGCAGATAGTCAATGAGTTCGGTTTCTGGAAAGCGGCGCGTTCCGTTAAACGCCATGTGTTCAACAAAATGCGCAAGCCCGCGCTCGTTTTCTTCTTCCAGCACGGAACCGGCGTTTACCACAAGATGTATGAACGCGCGCGATGCGGGCATTTTGTTTTCCAGTATATAGTAGCGAAGCCCGTTCTCCAGCGCGCCGGTTTTGGCCGCGGGCATAAACGGCGTTTTTTCGTCCGGCGAAAGGCCGGCGTAGCGCTCGTTCTGCGCAAAAACAATGCCATGTACGTTGATAAAAATGACACACAAACAGAGTAATAATTTTTTCATACCGGAAAGTATAGCCGCCGCGCCGCCTGCCGCGATAGTGGGAAGGGGCAAAACGCACGAGGCGGACACAGTCCTCGCAGCCGCCGCCAGACGGGGGCGTTGCGGGGGTGTCCCCCGCACGGGGGGTAGCGTAAGCATTGCCGCTTTCGCGTCAATGCTTTAGGAGTTTTGCTCCGCAAAACTCCACACCGTTTGCGGCAAGGCTGGAGCGAGGGGGGCACCCCCCCGCCTGATTTGGTACGTTGCTTCCCAAGGGGCGCAACCTTCCGGCGTTTTGTGTGTCTTATAGGCATAAGGGTTTGTCCGCGAACAACAGGCGCGGGCATGGAGTTACGGCGCTGTTTGGGGGTTATTATGGAACACTCCGCCGCCGCGCAGGTGATTATCGCTGTCATTCCCATTGTGGGTATTGTCATGGGTTCTGTGGTGGTGTTTTTTTACCTGCTTTGGAACTACAAACGCGCGGTTTTACTTATTCAAACAAAGCAATACATGCGCGCAAACTTTAATCTGCGCTCGTTTAGTTTGCTTACCGGCCTTTTGTTGAGTGTGGTCGGTGTGTGTTTGACGGTTTTTTTAGCGATTTTACAGGGGCTGAGTTACAGTCTTTTGGGCGGTGTCATTCCGCTTTCGTGCGGTATCGCGCTTTTGGTGTATTTTTTTGTCAGTGGTAAAATGCGCGGATGACGCATAATCACTCCCGCGAAGGCGCAAGCGGCGCTTACGATGCGTGCGACGATGACGCGGCGTATGTCAGCGCGGTGCTGGGCGGGAATACGGCGTTGTACCGCGTGCTGGTACAAAAGCATGAACGGCATGTGTACGGCATGGGGCTGGGGTTTTTCCATAATGCGGAAGATGCCGCCGATTTTACGCAGGATGTTTTTTTGCAGGCGTTCCGTAAGTTGTCCCAGTTTGAAGGCAAGGCGCGTTTTTCGACCGGGCTGTACAGCGTCGCCTGGCGGACGGCGGTCAACCGCAAGGAGCGGACGCGGGAGTATCAGAGCATTGCGGACAGCGAGTTTGAAAGCGCGTACGATACGCCGGAGGACGCGAACATTAAGGCGGTAACGCGGCAGGCGATTCGGGAAGCGGTGGCCGAACTGCCGGAAAAATACCGCGTGTGTATTGATTTGTACTTCTTTTACGACCGTTCGTATCAGGAGATTGAGGTTATTACGGGTTTTCCGGTCAACACGATTAAGAGTCATGTATTCAGGGCTAAAAAAATCCTAAAAGAAAAATTGCTGAATTTTGTGGAGGCATAAATGTATACGGAAAAATCAATGTGCGAAACATTTGAATTATATTTGAAAAACGCGCCGTTTTTCGGCGGTAACGACGATACTGTTGAGGCCGCGCCTGCATGGTACGGCTGGCTTGGTGTGTACGCGCCGTATGTGCTGCGGGCGCGGCTCTGGCTGCGGCTTCCGCCGCGGCTGCGGGTGCATGGCTGGTTTTGCAAAGGCTGCGCCGCCAAAAAACGGCGCTTTCTTGCCGCCGAACGTTTGCTTAAAACGGCCTTTTTGCCGCCCGCGCCGGATTGCGCGGACGCGGTAATGGCGGTTCTGCTGGACAAAGACACGCAGGCGGCAAAACGCGCCGGCGACTGGGGCTCGTTCAGCGGCTGGATCGCCGCCGGTGTGGGGCTTGCGCTCTCGCTTTTAACGGTGTACGTCAACGGCAGTTTTGCGGACATAGCCCAGTCGCGCGGCGGGGTCAGCTACCTGTTGGCGCTGGCGCTCATCATTGGCGGGGCGGTAACGGTTTACGGAGCGCTGTTCATAGGCTCGCACATGGACGCGCTCTGCAAGAAGTTCGGCCTGGACTAATCAAATCAGGTGGGGGTAATGCCGGGGGTCAGGGGCCGGGGGGCTATAGCCGATAATTCGGAGCAAAACCCCGGTAGACCGGCGTAAAATCTGAAATCTGAAATCCGGCCACCGAATCGCGCGCACCCTTAACATTATCCGCTTTTTTGCGTATAATGATAGTATGAAAACAATACTAGCTATTGATGATGTGGCCACTAATCTTACGGCAGTTCGGTCTATCCTGCACGATTATTT